>JBNMLT010000177.1:0-2472 GCA_050874965.1 Alphaproteobacteria bacterium | reverse complement strand
TTTTTACTGTTTTTCATCTTTTATGCGCATCAAACGAACCTTACACGCAAACAAAATTAGAGTCATAAAAGATGATAGTTGGGTACATAAATAGCAATAGCAAAAACGTTGATGCCGAGGCACAACGCGAGTCTATTAGTGATTATGCTCAGGCAAATGGTTTGATTATTGATGCTTTTTATACCTATGAAGACATAATACAATTAGCTGATAGCATTCAGACCAGCGGACATACCGTATTGGTTGCCAACATCGTTAGTGTGGGTGGAACTCTGGCGCAAGTAAAGGATAATTTGCAGCTTTTACGCAATAAAGGACTAAAAATCATCAGCGTTAAAGAAAATTTGTGTTTGGAATCTGATAAAAAGGCAGAAATGTTGCTGAAAGGTTTGGAGCTTGCGTTAGACATTATAAGCAGTATGAAATCAATAGTGTCAAAATCTGCATTAGCCGATAAAAAGGAACAAGGCTATAAACTTGGACGCAAAGTCGGAAGTGTTAATAGAAAACTTATTTGGAGTGGCAAAGAAGACGAAATTAAACAAAAATTACTTGCCGGCATAACCCGTAAGCAAGTTGCCTTAGACGTTGGTATGTCTGTCTTTTCGCTTTACAACTACATCAATCAAACTCCGGAACTTAAACAAGCGTTGAGGATGAAAAAATAATGACTAACACTCAGTTTTTTATACTCAAACACACTAAGGTTAAAACAATTACAAGCTGCTGTTTTAGAGCTTGTTATCTCGTTTTCGCATCGATATTTCGCAAGTCGGTGCGGAACTGCTATGTTGGAGGAAAATATGATCGCGCAATGTGATACCAATAAAAATATAAAATACATAATAGTTCAAGCAGGTGGGCGTGGCTCTAGATTGGAAACTTTAACCACAAATAAACCTAAAGCTCTTGTTCCTGTTGACAATCTTCCAATGGTTTTTCACTTATTTAAACGTTATCCAAATGCAAAATTTAAGATAATTGCGGACTATAAAAAAGAAACGATGAAACGCTATTTACGCGCCTTTGCTACTGTGGATTATGAAGTTATTGACGCTAATAAAAAAGGCACTTGTTCTGGAATTGCAGATGCTCTAAAAAATATTCCTGATAATGAACCATTTATGCTGATTTGGTGTGATTTAATCCTTTCGAATATAGTTGGTATGCCTAATAATGTTCAGCAGAATTATTTAGGAATTTCCAAGGATTTTGAATGTCGTTGGTCATATAAGGATAATCATTTTAAAGAAGAAGCTTCTAAAGAAAACGGGGTAGCCGGACTGTTTTTGTTTAAAAATAAACAACAAATAGAAGGTGTTCCAGAAGAAGGGGAATTTGTCAAATGGTTGGCAAATAAAAATTTGTCATTCGAGCGGCTAAATATGTTTGGCGGCTTGGAAATAGGTACAATGCTTTCATATTTTCAAAATGAATTGAATAAACCTAAATGCAGACCATTTAACAAAATGGAGTTTAAGGGGGATATCGTACTCAAATATCCTCTAGATGAACAAGGTCGAAAATTAGCAGAAGACGAAATTTTATGGTATAAAAAAGTGATTGAACTTGGATATACCAATATCCCACGAATTTATGGTTTTGATCCTTTGGTTATGGAAAAAATTAAAGGAAATAACATTTATGAATATGCGTTTTTAACAAAAGGTTTTAAACTGGCTTTACTGAAAAAAGTAATTGAAGCTTTGGATAAGCTACATAAGTTATTGCCACCAATGCAAGCAAATCAGGAAGATTGTGAGGACAATTATCTAACTAAAACATTTAAGCGTTTGGAAAAAGTGCGTGATTTAGTACCCTTCGCACAAGATAAGATTGTAACAATAAACGGAATTAAATGTACTAACATTTTTGCTATTAAAGAAAAAATAGCTACTGAAATGCGGCTAATGTATCCTGAAAGTTTTTATTTGACCCACGGAGACTGCACTTTTCATAATATGATGATAGAAACTAATGGTGTTCGGCCGGTATTATTAGATCCGCGAGGGTATTTCGGTAAAACAAAACTTTATGGTGATGTTGATTACGATTGGGCTAAGCTATATTATTCAGTAGTTGGCGATTACGACCAATTCAATCGTAAAAATTTTTCATTAGAAATAAATCAAGATAATGTCGAACTGGAAATAGTTTCTAACAACTGGAAAAACCTTGAACAGGATTTCTTTGAGTTAACCGGCGCAAATCCTCGTAAAATAAAGCTATTGCACGCTATTATTTGGTTAAGTTTGACCACTTATGCTTGGGAAGACTATGATGCGATTTGTGGGGCATTTTATAAAGGTTTGCTTGAATTACAAAGGTATTTGGACGATGAATAATCAACTTATTATATCTGCGTTGCCTCATACTTGGATTTTTGATGTTGATGGTACAATATGCATACATAATGGTTACAAAAATGGTGGAGATTTGTTATTAAAAGGTGTGAAAGAATTTTTTTCACAA
>JBNMLT010000176.1:0-2505 GCA_050874965.1 Alphaproteobacteria bacterium | reverse complement strand
ATATAAAAACATATTGATTATAAATTTTATTTATTTTTTGTCAATAAAAAAGACGCCAAAAAATTTCAGCGTCTCCATTCAAAACTTTAATCAGCCAAGCGATTAAATCATAGCCATACCACCATTTACATGGATTGTCTGACCTGTGATATATTGAGCCTCATCAGATGCCAAGAAAGCAACAACATTGGCAATATCCTGAGCTTCGCCTAATTTAGCTTCTGGAATTTTTGCCAACAACGCAGCTTTAACATCATCCGGCAAAACATCGGTCATTGGTGTTCTGATAAATCCAGGAGCAATGGAATTTACGGTAATACCGCGGGAACCAACTTCTTGAGCCAAACATTTATTCATGGCAATCATACCAGCCTTAGAAGCGGAATAATTAGCTTGACCGGCATTTCCCATCACGCCAACAACAGAAGCGATGCCGATAATACGACCAAAACGACGCTTCATCATGCCGCGAACAGCCGCTTTTGCCAATTTGAAACCTGCTGTCAAATTAACATCCAACACCAATTGCCAATCTTCATCACTCATTCTGATAAACAAATTATCGCGAGTCAATCCCGCATTGTTAACCAAAATATCAATCCGACCCATTTTTTCTTCAACTTCTTTAACCAAATTTTTAACAGCTTCACCATCGGTTAAATTTGCCACAAAACATTCCGCATTGCTACCCAATTCCGCTTTAAGAGCTTCCAATCTTTCGGCATTCATGTCTGTCAAAGCCAAAATAGCTCCCTGACCATGTAAAGTATGGGCAATTTTATGTCCCAATCCACCTGCTGCGCCTGTGATTAAAGCAACTTTACCATCCAATCTAAACATATTATGTTCCTTTCATTTATAAATTTTTTGCCAACTCTTCAATTTCTTCTATTGAGCCGACAGAAAAAGAATTCATTTCTTTGTGACTCCGTTTGGCTATGCCGGACAACACTTTTCCTGCGCCCAATTCAACCAAATCCGTCACATTTTGTTCCTGTAGATAATCCATGGTTTCGCGCCAACGCACTGTACCAGTTACCTGTTCTATCAAATGCTTAATAATTTCTTTGTGATTCGTCACGGGTTCCGCCAACACATTAGCAATTAACGGAACCGACGCGTCATTTGCTTCCACATTCATAAACGCGCGCGCCATAGCTTCTGCGGCCGGTTGCATATATGGGCTGTGGAAAGGAGCACTAACTGCTAATTTCACACATTTTCGAGCTCCAAATTCCTGAGCGATTTCAACCGCACGATCAATAGCGGACATTGCACCCGACAACACAACCTGACCATCAGAATTGTCATTGGCGGCAACACAAACATCTTTACCATTGCAACAAGCTTCAACCAAAGCGCCAACATCCTTAAAAGAAAGACCTAAAACAGCGGCCATTCCCCCAACGCCCAAAGGCACAGCGTTTTGCATGGCTTCACCGCGAAGGCGCAACAATTTAGCCGAGTCTCTCAATGAAAACACACCGGAAAAACATGCCGCTGAATATTCACCCAACGAATGTCCGGCCACAAAAGCGGCTTTATTTTTTAGATTAATTCCAAAATCTTTTTCCAAAACACGAACCACCGCCATGGAATAAGCCATAAGAGCCGGTTGCGTATTGGCCGTCATTGTCAGGGCGCTTTCAGGTCCCTCAACCATTACTTTAAACAAATCCTGCGACAACGCATCGTTCACTTCTTGAAAAACATCTCGGGCTGAAACAAAATTTTCGGCCAATTCCCGTCCCATTCCAACAAATTGAGATCCTTGACCGGGAAACACAAAAGCATATTTCATTAAAATATTCTCCTTTTATTCTGGGCAGAGTGTATAGCGCTGATGTCAAATGTCAAGTTTTTAGAAAATTTTTATCAACATAGCCGCCTTATTTTAAACTATTTTTAATAATTTGTTGAACATTTTTAACTATACTTTCTGCAATAATCAGACATAAAATTTTGAGGATGTTATGGGCAAGAAAAAAACTATAAAAGAGAAGCCGAAAAGCTGGTGGCAAAAGCTTTTGTGCGAACTGACCGGACTATGCTTAATCATTATTCCGCTGCTGGTGTATGTCAGTATTTTCAGCTATAATTCCGGCGACCCGTCGTTTAATAAGGCGGCTTCCGGAAATGCGGCTGTGCATAATTGGCTCGGGCAGTTCGGGGCTTATAGCTCAGATTTTGTTCTTAGCACTTTCGGGCTTGCCTTTATCATTTATCTGCTGGTGCCGATTCTCTGGGGTATCGGCCTAGTGCGCTTTCAGGCTTTTGCTGAATATAAAATGCGGATTTTTGCCTGGATTGTCGGCTTGCTGTGCTTTGCCGCCTTTATAGACCTTACCTGCAGCTCGTTTTTAGGACGTTTTAATCTGCCTTATAATTTGACCGGCGAATGGAGCCGCATTGTCAGCCGTTCGCTTAATAACTATATAAATATGCTGAATTTTTCGTACAGCACGCTTTTAATGGAAGGAATCATTTTATTTATCAGCATACTTT
>JBNMLT010000175.1:0-2535 GCA_050874965.1 Alphaproteobacteria bacterium | reverse complement strand
TTAACGCCAAAAAAGAACAAAATTCTCAAGGAAATACTGATGTTGTCATGACAATGAAATCTTTTGATGATATTGTCGCAAATAAAAATTTCTCGAGATATTTAACTCAAAATTACATGGTGCAAAAAGGAGAAGAAACATTCAATCTGCTAAAAGGCATGTCTTCGGCGCATACTTTTAATACGGCTATTGACAAAGAGTTTGGCTTTAGCATGCTTCCTAACCTTGCTAAGCAAGATTTAGATGTTATTAAGAATATTCATCAAGCTATTAATGATGATGTGTTGACATCTACGCAGGAAAACAATCGTGCTCGTGTAAATGTCTTAACCTATCAGCAAAAAATAGGTAACAAGCAAAATGTTTCAGGTTATAAAGATAATGTGAAAGCTGTCTATGGCTTTAATGATTATCAAATTGCACACAATTGGAGAGCCGGATTTGGCGCCACTGCCGCACGTTCTGATAGTGATTTTAATGATGATTCAAAGCGTTACAATAATATGCTAGAAGTTTTTGCTCCGGCAATTTATAATCATAATGATTTCCGCGCCATGATTGAACCTAAAATCGGCTTTAGCAAAGGTCATTATCGTCGAAGCGGTATGGAAAAAATTTATAAAGCCAATTCAACAAACTATTTCTATGGCGTTGATTTAGAAACTAAATACACCATTGAAACGGATATTGCTCAATTAGAGCCGCTTGCCGGATTTAATGTAAACAACCTTAAAATAGATAAACTTAAAGAAAGTAATAATGGTTTAAAAATTGATGATGATCAAATTTCATCTGTTCAATCTGTTATTGGCTTGGATATAAAAAATAAATTTGATATTTCCAAAGAAAAATCCCTTATTGTTGCTCTTGGTGGACGCTATTTTCATGAATTTGGCAATAAATATTCCCCAACTGCAACATTAGGAAATATGGATGGATTATATGAAATTGAAAGTAATCGTTTTCAGCGCAACAGTGGTTTATTGACTATGAAAGCACAATATGATTATAAAAAGCTTTCTATCAGCGCGACAGTTAATACTCCGCTTGAACAAAAAAACAATATCTACTACTTGTTTAATCTTGGGTACCAATTTTAAGAGCTAAAAAGGATAAAGAAGATGAAAAAAAAGCTTAGCAAAGGTCTCTCTCTCTCTCTCTGTAAATCCTAGACATTCGATTTCAGAGCGTTTTAAAACTTCCACGCACGGTTTTCGCCATTTTTTGAAAAAATTTGAGTCGGAACGAAATACTGCGTTCTCCGCCATTCTCGGATTTATTCCGAGAATCCATGTAAAACACTCTCCTTCATTGGATACTCGGGTCGAGCCCGAGTATGACGGAAAAGGAGTGGATATTTCTACACCCGAGTATGACCATCAATGGAATTTTACTAAGGGCTTGGATGTTGTGTGTCAATGCGCCGCACTTTTAGAACGACTAAAAACACATATTAAGATAAACTCTCTCTTTTGTCATCCTCGGGCGTGGCTTTTAGCACGTCCCGAGGATCTAGATTCTCGGGTCAAGCCCGAGAATGACAAGGATGTTTTAAAAAGTATTTCTCCCAAAAAGAATGACCATAACAACCTTCGGCCACAATGTGCACCAGATATGACGAGATTTTTAAGCGATGTGTACAAAAGAAGTACACGAGCGCAAAAGACACGCGCTCTCGAAACTGCGTGTAGCGAAGCATCTAAAGTGATTTCCTCTGGACGTTCCATGATTGAAATGCTCGGCGTTCTCGCTATTATCGGAGTTTTATCCGTTGGTGGCATCCAAGGATTCAGCAAGGCCATGGAAACTTATCAATCACACAAACAGCTTGACCAAATTAACGCGCTGATTTACGCGGTTTTAGAGTTGCGTGATACATTTAAACAAGATTATCGAAACCAATCCACGACCAGAATAAAAGGGCTTATGGGAGCTATTAGCGCTCTTGGACTTTTACCGGACGATATGAAGCTTATTTCCAATGAAGTTGCTAATGACAAATATGGCAATGGCTTTATTTTATCTTATGGTGTTGACAATTGTCGCCAACCAGATAATACTTTTGCACCATGTTCCGGCGTTTCTTTTCATTTACAAATTGTTTTGAAAACCATAAACAACACTTTTTACGTAAGTTCCGAAAACCAATGTAAAAACATTATTAAAGCTGTTAGCGCTTTTGATTCTGAAAATAGCAATATTAACAGACTTGAGCTTCGAAATAAGGAAGATATAAAGGATAGCCGTTATACCATAGATGGTCTTATTATGGGTAGAAGCAGATGTGGTCAATCTCAGAGCTGCTTTAAAAACATGACACCGATAAAAATGACACAATTTTGTAAAAGTTGTACTACTGAAGATCACTGTGTTTTGGTTTTATACTTCATTCCTTAAAAAGCGACCCACGCGTAAAACGCGTGGTTCTTCATATGCGGGCATAGCCCTTTACCACTTGCATCCCCTAAACAGGGAACTCTAATGTCTGTCAGACGCAATCTGTTATTACTTACCCGTAAACGGGTCGTTTAAATC
>JBNMLT010000174.1:0-2555 GCA_050874965.1 Alphaproteobacteria bacterium | reverse complement strand
TGTCAGAACCATCATCCGGTAAAGTCGGCGCTGTGTTTTCTGACTTTGTTTCGATAGGTTGCGGCTTGCAAATTTCGAAATAATTTACGGCATAACTAGTAAAAATTAAAGCGACAATTGGCAAAACAACTTTTTCAAACGGAAAATGGGCGTGTCCACCGTTTTGGGCTTTCATCCATTGATAGAAAACGGAACTGTAAGTTAATACAGCGGCGCCTAACAGCGTGCAAAATAGGAACGGGTCAATATAAAAAATTAAGATAGGTTTTGGTGTATAGGTCAAATCTTTTATATACACACCGGCAATCATGGCCAGTGATAATGTAATTAAAAGGGGATTGCGCAAAGTGAAATTCCAATTTTTTTTATTAAACCATAAAATAGTCCAATAGCCGATAAGCATTAATAATGCGCCGGCCCAAACAGCAATAACGCTGTCATCAACACCCAGATTGCGAGCCACTTCCAAACCAACAGCTACGCCAACGGTGCAAACGGCGCAAGCCGGATTCGCATAGGTTGGAAAAGTGTAAAATAAAACGGCAATAGCGATGAAGCTAAAAATTAGCATAATGTTTCTCCTTTGTTTTTTTATTTACAATACGGAACTTATTTAAGAAATCAATCAAATTTTATGTTTGTTAAAAGAAAACCGTCGATTTGGTTTCGACGGTTGGAAAATACGTAACATTTTATAACTTATTCATAAACTCTGTCTTTGCGGAGTTGCAGATTATTTCTATTTTTTATTTCGGCAACATCTTCATATTCTACCGGAAATTTTTTCTTGAAGTCATTCTTAAATTTTTTCGGTGCACCAAATTTTTCATGGCGATAAGTGTTTGCAATCATAGCCAACATTCCGTCTGTTGAAACATCTTTACCGGCCAGCGCATTAAATTTGGCAACGGAGGCTTTCATTTTTACAGCGGTTTCATCATCAGGTAAATCACGATTTTTTAAGCCACGATGCGAAGGAGAATGCTTGATAACAGCACAAGCTAAATCTAACAATTTTTCTTTGTTTTGCGCAACACTATCCAATAGTTTTACAAATTGCTGCCCAACAGTGGCTTTCTTTTTTTCAGGCATCACACACCTCCATTTTCATAATTATATTTATGCTAAAAATATAGCATAAAATGGAGTGTGGCGCAACAATTTTTTAGTGATTGCGCTGAATGATAAAATAGGCAAGTTCTTGCAAAATTTCTGCTTTTTTTCCAAAAATTTGCAATGTGGACACCGCTTCTTCGGTGAGTGTTTGAGCCCTTTTTTTGGCTTCTTCAATGCCAAACCTGCGCACAATGGTAAATTTATTTTGTGTGTTGTCCTTGTGCAATGTCTTACCCATCAATTCAGGATCTCCTTCAAGATCAAGAATATCATCGCTGATTTGAAAAGTCTGTCCAATTTTGCGAGAATATGTGATTAGAGCTTGACGCTGTTCTAAAGGCGCCTGCCCTAAAACAGCACCGGCTTCGCAAGCATAGCGCAACAGCCGACCTGTTTTCATTTCTTCCAATCTGGCAATAGTATTTTCATCTTCCGAATCGGAACCGGCAGGTTGAGCGTACAAATCTAAAGTTTGTCCGGCGATCATTCCACCAAAAGCGCCGGCGGCGTCAGAGAGCAGTTGGACTAAAGTTAAACGTATTTCAGGTCGTAGGTTTAAGGCCGTTGCAACAGTATAAAAGGCATGCGTCAGCAGACCATCACCGGCAAGGATGGCAGTTGCTTCGTCAAATTTTTTGTGACAGGTTGGCTTGCCGCGACGTAAATCGTCATTATCCATTGCGGGCAAATCATCATGAATTAAAGAATATGTATGGAGCATTTCTAACGAGGCCGCCGCCGGAAGTGCTGTTTGGTAATCAATGTCAAACAAAGCGGCGCATTGGTATAACAGATAAGGACGCAATCTTTTACCACCGTTCATTAAAGAGTATGTCATTGCTTCAATTACTCTTTTTTCAATGTGTTTGGGTGTTGGAAAATAAGCGGATAAATCTTGGTTAAAACGCGCTGAAAATTCGCATAAACTTTGTTTGACATCTATCATTAGTCTTCATCCACTTTGCCGAAAGGTTCTACAGACACTTTATCTTCTGGTGAAATATTTATCTTTTCTATTTTAAGTTGAGCCGCTTTTAATTTTTCTTCACAAAATTTTTTTAGGGCAGTTGCCTTTTCATAAGCATCAACAGCATCATCAAGCTTAATTTTTCCACCTTCTAGTTCTCGGACAATGCTTTCGAGTTGCACGAGAGCTTCTTCAAAAGACAATTGATTCAAATTTAAATCTTTCATTTTTTATTCTCCATAACCTATAAATTAGCGGATTGATATGTTTTTACAATAATATTCTACAACTTATTAAACTATTTATCACAAAAACTGCGCTTTTTATTTATAGATTCAAGGAATAAAAAAGGTTATATTATAATTGCTATGGATATTTTTTTCATGGTTTTATTCCTAAATAACTCTGGGGACTGCTGCGTGTTTCAGCAGTCCTTGACTTTTCTTGACTGTAAAAAAAATCAGGTATATAT
>JBNMLT010000173.1:0-2581 GCA_050874965.1 Alphaproteobacteria bacterium | reverse complement strand
GCTCGCAACAACACAGACCAATCTGAAAATATGAGTGCAAACATTTTTTTCTCCTTATTTTTATTGAGTTTAAACAGAATATCTAAAATAAGTCTTAAAAAGAAAATATTTTCATTTAAAATTTACGAGAATTTTACTATTGTGTAAATATTCTTAAATAAAGATTATGGAGAAAACGCATGAAAAAAAAGCCGATATATATTATTGCCTTACTTCTATGTTTAGCAAATCTGCACTTAACTTTTGCCGCTGATTTTTCTGACAATGAATTGGATGGCGGTGATTTGTTTGGAGAAACAGATAATTCTGCCGCCAAAGAAGAAAAAGAGCCAGCAAAAGGAAAAACTTTATCAGCGTTTATTTCCAGCAGACTTCCTGTATCTTCCGCCAAAAATGTGGAAAATGCGGAAAAAGTTTTTTGCTATACTGTTGACTATGCAGCTTCAGATTATACCGGTTACACCATTAATGATTTAGCCATTACCGGTTCTTGCGGAGAACTTTCATCCGAAGGGAAAAAACTTATTAGCGACATGCTTTTAAATAATAATTTAGCTTTTTCATCATCTATGGATAATTGCAATATCAATCCACGTGTTTTATTGAGATATATTAATGGCATTGACAGCACAGACGTTTTAATTTCTGCGCCATGCCATTCATTGACTTTTTTTCACGGAAGAGACATATCCACTCTCAATGCGGCACCCGGCAAAAACATTATTGAACAAATTGTCACAACTTATTCATCTTTGAGCGAAAAATTTTTATCTCCCGCCTTGCTCGGGCAAATGGTGCCAAACGGACAAGTCATGACTCAAGACCAAAAAGAAATTGTTAGAAAAATTACGACATCCGAATCGCCTAAAAAATGGTCGACCGCCACAAATAACACGCCCGCTGATGAAAATATTAACAAGCAACCAGTACAAAAAGGATGGAATAAACTTAAATAAAACCTGTTTCATATAAAAAAGCTGTTGATTATTATTTCAACCGCTTGATACGGAATAAACAATTCTATATGTATATATGCAGTAAATCATTTTTAAAAGAGTTGAAAAGTGAACAAATGTTCTAAACTAAAAAACGCTATTTTATACGCATCTTCCCTATATAAGGGGGCGGTAGAGTGTTCAGAATTGAATGAAACGCGTCAAGACGCGGAAAAATTAACCAAAGCGACAGACAATGAATTTAAAGATTTTAATCTGCTAAATAATCCTATTTGGCCGCTTGAAAAAAAAGAAAAGCTTATTGAAGCTGTTAGTCAAGAGCTAAAATTGAGCTCTCCCATGTTCAATTTGCTAAAATTATTGGTTGAAAATCGAAAGATTGATGAGTTAGAACTTATTCTTGATCAATTTAAAAAAATTTATAATGATAAACAAAATATTGCTGAAGTAGATGTTGATACTGTTATTGAATTAAACGTTCAACAAGATGAAAATTTAAGACAGAAATTAGCCTCCATCTTCAAAAAAAAGATAACAATTAATTACCATATTAATCCGCAAATTTTAGGCGGTTTGATTATCAGATGCGGAACGGTGCAAATTGACAGCTCCGTAAAGCATCAATTAGACAGTTTAGAACAGCTGATGAAAGGGACAAAATAAGATGTCTGTAAAAGCAAGCGAAATATCTTCAATTTTAAAAGAAAAAATCGCCGATTTTGACTTATCTACGGATATGTCTGAAATTGGACGCGTTCTATCCGTTGGTGACGGTATAGCCCGTGTTTATGGCTTGGATAAAGTTCAATTAAATGAGATGGTAGAATTTTCAAACGGCGTCAAAGGAATGGCTTTGAATTTGGAGGAAGACAGCGTCAGTGTTGTTCTTTTTGGCTCTGATGAAGGCATTAAAGAAGGCGACACCGTTAAAAGAACGGATAAAATTGTGAGTGTTCCAGTTGGAAAAGCCTTGTTGGGACGTGTGGTTGACGCCTTAGGAAATCCTATTGATGGAATGGGAAGCATTCAGGCTGAACAATATAGCAATGCCGAAGTTAAAGCTCCGGGAATTATTCCGAGAAAAAGCGTGCATGAACCTGTTCAGACAGGATTAAAAGCCATTGATTCGCTTATTCCAATTGGACGTGGTCAACGCGAATTAATCATCGGCGATCGTCAAACTGGCAAAACTTCCATCATTGTTGTCACAATCATCAACCAAAAACGCACCAACGATTTGGCTAAAAATGATAGTGAAAAGTTATTTTGCATTTATGTCGCAGTTGGGCAAAAACGCTCGTCCGTTGCTCAAGTTGTTAAAACATTGCGTGACTATGGAGCCATGGATTATACAATTGTTGTTGCGGCAACCGCTTCTGAAGCCGCGCCATTGCAGTTTATCGCCCCTTATGCAGGAACAGCCATGGGTGAATATTTCCGTGACAATGGCATGCATGCTATTATCTTTTATGATGATTTGTCAAAACAAGCAACGGCTTATCGTCAAATGTCCTTGTTGATTCGTCGTCCGCCTGGACGTGAGGCTTATCCTGGGGACGTATTTTATTTGCACTCAAGATTGCTGGAGCGTGCCGCTAAGATGAATGAAAAATACGGTTCAGGAT
>JBNMLT010000172.1:0-2583 GCA_050874965.1 Alphaproteobacteria bacterium | reverse complement strand
CTACTCTTAACGAATGTATCTATTATACCTTTTGTCATAAAATATTGAATTTTTATTCCACCTGCGAGAATAGCAAGCAGGAATATGAAACCAATGAACCTTAAGATACAAATCCAAGAGCGGTTTGTAAGGCACAGTCAAAACCATACTTAGCCGCGCATCTGCAGAAAATTCGTAGCGGTCAATATACTCCTTAAACAAGTCACGCCGTTTATGCATATGAACATATTCAATAAACTTGTCTTCGGCCAAAGGATGAATAACTGTTACAATTTCAACACACCAGCCTCTTTCTACATGCTTATCATAAGTCCAATCACTTGTTTTGTCGTAGAAAGGAGCATGAGAATAGCAATTTTTCAATAAGTTAACAAACTCATTTTGAAAAATTTCTTCGTCCTCAATCATAACATCCTTGTCCAAATAGTCATAAGAACGCAGCAAACCTGTCAGCGCGGGATTTTTGAGAAGCAGATAATTTACAAAATCGCCGCGGGTTAAATCAAATAACACCGTCATAGCCCGTCCACATAAAGACTGATGCTGCACATAAGCGCTAATCAGCTCCACATCATGCGTCTGCACCAAAGCCATTTGCAAATCCATTTCTAATTTATAGTTGACGCAATAGGCAGCAAACACTTTGTGCAGACGATGTTCAATCATAAACTTTTCTGCTTTGTTAGAATCGGCATAATGAAAATCATACGTTTTCGTATAGCCGATTAAGCCGTCGCAGACTTCATCTGAGATATCGGCAACCATCAAATACTTCAACAATTCTTCTTCGCTGAGTTTTTGAGTCGGAAATAATAACTTGAAAATCATACTAATAAAATTAAATAATAAATCACTATGCGCTATAGTATAGCGATTTATGTCTAAAAGTCCAGAACTTTATACAAAAAAACTCTCAATCTTGCGACTGAGAGTGTTTTTCTAACTGAATAAAAGTCAAATTACTTCAATTCAACTTTAGCACCGGCGGCTTCCAATTTAGCTTTAATAGCTTCAGCTTCTTCTTTAGAAGCGCCTTCTTTAACAGTTTTAGGAGCGCCGTCTACCAAATCTTTAGCTTCTTTCAAGCCCAAGTTTGTAATAGCGCGGATTTCTTTAATAACGTTAATTTTGTTAGCGCCAGCTTCAGCCAGAATTACATCAAATTCTGTCTTTTCTTCAGCGGCAGCAGCACCTGCGCCAGCAGCACCAGCAACAGCAACAGCGGCAGCAGCGGATACGCCCCATTTTTCTTCTAACATTTTTGACAAGTCAGCAGCTTCCATAACTGTCAGAGCTGATAATTCATCTACTAATTTGGCCAAATCTGCCATTTTTTTTCTCCAAATAAATTAAATTAAAATTTTCTAATTAAAAACCTTTTACATAACTAAGCTTTTTTGTTTTAGGCTGAGTGCTGCGCCGTTGACTTTGAGCGAAATGTACAACTTAGTACATAAGCGATAAATCAGCAAGCATGACTCGCATAAAACGAAAAAGAAACTTAGGCGGCTTCTTTCTCGCTGTAAGCCTTTGTAACTCTTGCCAATTTGGCAGCAGGAGCTTGGATAAGGCCAACCAATTTGGCGCGCAATTCATCCATAGAAGGAATTGCAGCCAATTCTTTGATTTCATCCAAAGTCAGAGCTTTGTCAGACAAAGCACCGCCGACGATAACCAATTTTTCATTATTTTTTGCAAATTCAACACAAGCTTTGCAAGCTGAAATCGGATCATTAGCATAAGCCATAGCAACCGGACCTTTAAACAAATCGGCCAAGCCTTCAAATTTTGTGTCTTTTACAGCAAGACGAGCAATACGGTTTTTAGTAACTCTTAAAGATGCACCAACTGCACGCACTTTATTTCTTAATTCGTCAGCTTCAGCCACAGTCAACCCCAAATATTCGGTGATTACAACTGATTCTGCGCTAGAGAATACTTCGTGCAAAGCATTGAGCAACTCTGTTTTTTCTTCGCGGTTCACTTATTGTCTCCATACGAAATTGTTAAATTCAGACCCAAAGGTCTAAACCGTCACCAAACCCACAATATTTTGAAAAAAATCAAAACACTGCAGAACCTAAATCTGTCCAGGAGAAAAATTTAACTTTAAATCACTCCCGTCTATGTCGGATATTTAAGACTTCAACGACACCGTCAACTTTAGTTACAAGCAAAAAGCCTTCGGCATCAAGATGTCGCCCACAGTCTTGGACAGTTTCAAGAGCCTCCGCTCTTGAAGAGTGGGGCAGAAAAAACTGCGCAGCAGCCTCCCTGCCCTAAACTGATTTGCCTTTTAACAAACTTTTTATCAAAAAGCAAGTATTTTTTAATAAATTATAACCAAGCAGATTATAATTCAGCAGCGTTAACCTTTACGCCCACACCCATTGTAGAGCTGATAGAAATCTTTTTCAAATAGGTGCCTTTTAAGGTAGCAGGTTTAGCTTTAATGATTGTTTCAATGAACAATTTAGCGTTATCATAGATTTTGTCTTCAGAGAAAGACGCTTTAGCAACACCGGCGTGAACAATACCATTTTTTTCTACACGATATTGAACTTCGCCTGCTTTAGCGTTTTT
>JBNMLT010000171.1:0-2621 GCA_050874965.1 Alphaproteobacteria bacterium | reverse complement strand
TTATTTGATAAAAACTTTATAACCTTTACTTTGACAAAAGTCAAGTCTTTTTTATGAAAAAAGTATTTTTTTGTCTTTTTTGTGCTAACGAGGGAGAAAATGTGCTTATAAAACCTGAGTGCAATCTTTGTTTTAAGCTTGATTTTTATATGGTGTATGTTATAAAAATTTTCATAAACATTTATGTTTAGTAATTTGCAAAAAATGGATTCGTCTCGTAAAAATTTTGCTTTTTTAATTTAACTTTTAAGGATACTATCTATGTCAGATGTAAAAATGAAAATGATGGACGCCAATGAAGCTTGTTCTTCTGTCGCACATCGTATGAACGAAGTCTGCGTTATTTACCCGATTACTCCGTCTTCTCCAATGGGCGAGTGGGCTGATGCTTGGTCCGCTGCCAAACAGAAGAATCTTTGGGGTGTTATTCCGCAAGTACAAGAAATGCAGTCGGAAGCTGGCGCAGCTGGTGCTTGTCACGGTTCATTGCAGGCCGGTGCTCTCACCACAACATTTACCGCTTCGCAAGGCCTTTTGTTGATGATTCCGAACATGTATAAAATTGCCGGTGAATTAATGCCGTTTGTTATGCATGTTGCTGCTCGTTCTCTTGCTTATCACGCTTTGTCTATTTATGGTGATCATTCCGATGTAATGGGATGTCGTCAAACTGGGTTTGCCATGCTTTGCTCAAATTCGGTGCAAGAAGCTCACGATATGGCGGCCATTGCTCAAACAGCTACTTTGCGTTCTCGTGTTCCGTTTTTGCATTTCTTTGATGGTTTTAGAACTTCTCACGAAATTAAAAAAATAAAATTGCTGTCGGATGATGATTTGCGCGCAATGCTAAAAGACGTTAATTACAAATTTAACGCCGAGCATGCTTTACGTCCAGAAAATCCGGTTATCCGTGGTACTGCGCAAAATCCGGATGTGTTCTTCCAAGGCCGTGAAGCGTCTAACGTGTATTATGACAAAGTTGAAGGCATTGTTCAGGAAGAAATGGATAAATTCGCCAAAATCAGCGGTCGTCAATATCATGTTGTTGACTATGTTGGTGCAAAAGATGCTGAAAAGGTTATCGTTGTTATGGGTTCAGGCGCAGAGACAGTTGAAGAAGCCATTGAATATTTGAACGCTCATGGCGCCAAATTGGGCGTTTTAAAGGTTCATTTGTATCGCCCATTCCCAACTGAATCTTTCTTAAAAGCTATGCCAAAAACAGTAAAAACCGTTTCTGTTTTGGATAGAACAAAAGAATCTGGTTCTTTGGGCGAACCATTATATTTGGATGTTGTTACAGCTTTGTCTCAAGCTTTTTCAAACGGAAAATTGTCCAGTTTGCCAAAAATTTATGGCGGTCGCTATGGTTTATCTTCTAAAGAATTTACACCGGCTATGGCTAAAGCTGTTTTTGATAATGCGGTTTCCGCTCAACCGATTAACGGCTTTACAGTTGGCATTAACGATGATTTAACCCACAAATCTTTGACTTATGATGCTAAATTTGATGTTGAACCAGATGATGTTGTGCGCGCCGTGTTCTTTGGCTTGGGCGCTGATGGTACGGTTGGAGCCAATAAAAACTCTATTAAAATTATTGCGGAAGATGCCGGTAAATATGGTCAAGGTTACTTTGTTTACGATTCTCGTAAATCCGGTTCTATGACGACATCCCACTTGCGTTTTTCAGATAATCCGATTCGTTCGGCTTATTTAATTACATCGGCAGACTTTGTGGCTTGTCACCAATTCCAATTTATGAACAAAGTGGATATTTTGCGCATTGCCAAAGATGGTGCCACATTCTTGTTAAACGCTCCGTATAAAGCTGACGAAGTTTGGGATCATTTGCCAATTGAAGTTCAAAAAGAAATTTGGGCTAAGCATCTGAAGTTCTATACAATTAACGCTGTTGAAGTTGCGCGTGCGACCGGTATGGGACAACGTATTAACACCGTTATGCAGACTTGCTTCTTTGCAATTTCCAACATTTTGCCTAAAGATGAGGCAATTGCTCAGATTAAAGCCGCTATTAAAAAGACTTACAGCAAAAAAGGCGATGCTATTGTGCAAAAGAACTATGCCGCTGTTGATGCTTCATTGGAACATTTGTTTGAAGTTTCTTATCCTGACCATGTTACATCTAAGTTCCATCGTCAAGCTCCTGTTCCAGCCGACGCGCCTAAATTTGTACAAGGTCTGACAGCTACTTTGATTGCCGATAATGGCGATAGCGTTAAAACTTCTGATTTGCAAGAAGTTGTTGACGGCACATGGCCAACAGCAACAACACAATATGAAAAACGTTGTATTGCCACTGAAGTTCCGGTTTGGGATGCCAACACCTGTATTCAATGCGGTAAATGCTCGATTGTTTGCCCTCATGGCGTAATTCGTATGAAAGTTGCTTCGGAAGAAGAATTGAAGAACGCTCCGGCTACTTTGAAAACTGCCGACTATAAAGGCAAGGAATTCGCCGGTAAGAAGTTTATGTTGCAAATTTCTCCGGAAGACTGCACGGGTTGCGGTGTATGCGTAACAGCTTGTCCGGCTAAAAATAAAGAAAATCCGGAATTGCACGCTATCAATATGGATCACATTGAAAACCACTTGGAAGA
>JBNMLT010000170.1:0-2672 GCA_050874965.1 Alphaproteobacteria bacterium | reverse complement strand
CAGCAACAATTTAAATTAAAACCGATTATTCCCACCACACCCGACACAATACCGATCATCAACGCCGATTGCAGTAAAGGTGTTTTAGTCAAATAGAGCATTGTTCCGCTGACCAATGCGTCTATGCTGGTGGCAACACCTATGGTAAAAACAACTTTCCAACTCAGTCTTTTACGTTTTTTCACAATATTTTCCTCGCCGTTTTCTTCTATTGCCTCACGAATAACGTTTATTCCGAGCGCGGTAAACACCAAAAACACCAAAATATAATCAAAATGAGAAATAAAAACGCTTATAAGCGCGGTTCCGGCAAAACCAAGCAAAGGCATTAAAAATTGCATAACGCCGCAAGTTCCAGCCAAACGCAACGCCATAATTCGCCGATGACGCTTTATAATCAACCCGTAGGCAAATGATATACCAAAAACGTCAACAGCCAATGCCAAAGACAGACAGAAAACATCTAAAAAGTTCATTATCTTTTCTCCTCGACGCTTTTTATAAATTAAGCCTTGCAGAAAAGCAATAAAACTCTTGCACCAAACATATATTTTCGTTAGTCTGGATCTAACAAAGGATTATAAAAAATGATTGCTAAATTACGCGGAATAATTGACACAATTGGCAATGATTATTGCATTATAGATGTAAACGGCGTCGGTTATTTAGTTTCTGCCTCGGCAAAAACTCTGGGCAAATTGACACAAGGACAAGAAGCATCGCTTTTAACTGAAATGTTGCTCAGAGAAGATAGTCTTTCTCTGTTTGGTTTTGCTGATGCGTGGGAAAAAGAATGGTTTTTAACACTGACAAAAGTTCAAGGCGTGGGAGCGAAAGTATGTTTAAGCATTCTCTCTATTCTCTCTCCTTCACAACTTTCTCAAGCCGTCAGCGCGCAAGATAAAACTTCATTTTGCCGCGCGTCCGGTGTTGGTCCAAAGCTTGCCGCCCGCATTGTTACCGAACTGAAAGATAAAATCGTTACCATTCCGGTCGGCGCATCTGGCAGTGCCGATGAAGTTGCCGAGGGTGTTCCGGTGGCGCAGGTCGCTTTGCCTAAAGACGCTGATTATTCTAAAAGCGAAGATGTTATTTCCGCACTTGTTAATTTGGGTTATCAACGTTTGGAGGCGTATCGCGCTGTTTCAAAAGTAGTGGCTGAAAATCCAGAAGCGGCGGTGCCAACACTTATCCGCCTCGCCTTAAAAGAATTTGCGCAAAAGGAATTTTAGACAATGAAAGATGATACGCGAATCGTCAGCCCTCAAGCTCAAGCCGAAGATGAACAAGTCGGTAATAATCCGGTTAGTTTGCGCCCGACAAGCTTGGATGATTTTGTCGGACAACGTGATGTCTGCGATAATTTAAAGGTGTTTATCGCTGCCGCCAAACAACGCGGAGAAGCTCTTGACCACGTCTTGTTGTTTGGTCCTCCGGGACTTGGTAAAACAACGCTTTCTTCCATTGTGGCTAAAGAATTGGGAGTTGGATTCCGAGCCACTTCTGCGCCGATGATTTCTAAATCCGGTGACTTAGCGGCTATTTTAACCAATTTGGAACGCAACGATGTTCTGTTTATTGATGAAATTCACCGTCTAAACCCGGCAATTGAAGAAGTTTTGTATTCTGCCATGGAAGATTTTCAGCTGGATTTGATTATTGGTGAAGGTCCGTCGGCTCGTTCTGTGCGAATTGATTTGCAACCGTTTACATTGGTGGGAGCGACAACCCGTTCCGGCTTGCTTTCAACTCCTTTGCGCGAGCGCTTTGGTATTCCGCTGCGGTTAGACTTTTATTCTCACGAAGATTTGAAAAAAATTGTGCAACGCAATGCTAAACTACTAAATATTGAAATTTCAGAAGATGGCGCCATGGAAATTGCCAAACGTTCGCGCGGAACGCCTCGTATTGCCGGACGATTGTTGCGTCGTGTACGTGATTTTGGCGCTGTTTCCGCTCAAAAAATTATTGATTCACATATTTCAGACACTGCACTCAAACGTTTGGACGTTGATGATTTTGGTTTGGACGCTTTTGATCGACGTTATTTAAATTGTATTGTTAAAAACTATGGCGGCGGACCTGTCGGTGCCGATACTTTGGCGGCAGCCCTTTCTGAAGAGCGTGACACCATTGAAGAAGTGGTGGAGCCGTTTTTACTCAAGTTGGGTTTTTTACAGCGCACGCCACGCGGACGTATTATTTCTCAGCTGGGTTACCGCTACCTAGGCATAAGTATGCCGGCGAAACAAACCAAACAATATGAACTTTTAGAACCTTTAAAGGATTAAACAATGTTAAACAATATCTTTCCAGCCACAGGACTGATTGCAAACAAAATTTTTTCTTATCCCCTACGCGTCTATTATGAAGATACTGATGCCGGTGGTATTGTTTATTATGCCAACTATCTCAAATTCGCTGAACGTGCCCGTACTGAATTCATTCGTGCCTTGGGTGTCAATCAGGAAAAAAATCTTGAAAGTGACCAAACTGGGTTTGTCGTTCGCTCTTGCAACATTGATTATATTGCGTCAGCTCGTTTGGATGATGCATTAATCGTCACTTGCAAAGTTTTAGAAATTGGCGGCGCAAGTTTACGATTGCAACAAGAAATTTATCATGAAAACACCTTGCTAACCCAAATTGAAGTTAAACTTGTTCATATGAGT
>JBNMLT010000169.1:0-2749 GCA_050874965.1 Alphaproteobacteria bacterium | reverse complement strand
GGTGAATGGGAATATGTCGATGAAAACGGCAACCCCGTTGGCAATGACGATGGTGAATGGGAATATGTCGATGAAAACGGCAACCCCGTTGGCAATAACGATGGTGAATGGGAATATGTCGATGAAAACGGCAACCCCGTTGGCAATGACGATGACGAATGGGAATATGTCGATGAAAACGGCAACCCTTTGCCATCTAAATAATATGAAAAAAACATTTACAAATAAAATAGGTACTAGTAAAATAACAAACAGAATAAAAGGAAAAAGACATGGCTGATGAAAATAATGTTGCACTTACCAAGGAATCCCTCTGGTATGTTGATAATTACATTGTTCTGATTGATTATTACGATCGCACAATCTCGCGTATTGCAGCACGTTGTATTCGTACCGGAAACATTGCTTTGGAAGAATACAAATTTTATCCCTATGTTTTAGATGTGTTAGAAGAAATCTGCGAAACCGGCAACTATATTTTAGAGCACACAGAACTTTATCCTTATATCGAGAAAAAAATAGCCGGCGGTGTTGAAGCACTTAAACGCAATTTAGCTATTTATCAGGAAGAGTTAACAAACAATCAATCTCCGGATATGCTTCGTCCGGATCCGAATGAAGCGCAAAAAATGAATGAAGTTATGAGCAATTTTGATAAATCTGTTGATCCAACATCCGGAGCTGGCATGAATATTGACGACTTAATGAATAAATTAATGGCTGAAAATAATATTAATAATCCAAACGATGATGGCAACACCAATCAACAACAATAACGGGGTAAAAATGAAAATACGCACATTGTTTTTAATTCTTTGTCTTTCTGGATGCTTATGCAGTGTTTCAGCTTGCATATCCAAAGATCCGGCGGATTTGGAGAACATTCCGGAATCAGCACCCCAAGTTTCACAACAAAACGCTAAAACAAAACAAAATCCAACTTCTAATATTTCTGAAATGAAATTCGCGGAACCGACGGTTATTTTCAAAGAGCCGGAAAATCCAGCCATGATACGCACACCGGAAGGAGCCAATGAATTGGATTTGGAAACGCCGTTGCGCTGTAACGTCAATTGGAAAACACAACAAATGGTTTTGACTTTGCCTTACATAAATTCCGCATTTAAACTTGAGCGCAATGGTCAAAATGACCCTCTGCCACGATTTGAAGTGACCGGCTACACTTTTGACATGATGCCGGCAGAACAAGCTCTGGTTAAATTAACTAAAGAAGCGGGAATCCGCATTTCATCTGCCGATGGCCCATATACCAGCATTTCGGCCGAAGATTTAAAAGGTGAATTTTCCGAAGTTATAAAAATGATTGCGGATTCAGCAGACATTTACTACACATATAACGCAAAAGATAAAATTTTGACCTTGAGTCGCCGTGTAAACATGACACTCTATACTCCACCTTCCCGACCAATTATTTTAGGTCTGTTGGATGTTATCCGTGGCGCTGGAATTACCAATATTGTAACGAATTGGGCAGATTATTCCATTACTTTTGACGCCGATGTTGAAACACGCAACAAAATTCAAGAACTTATAAAATCATTTGAAAACAGCCCGACGTTAATCGCTTATGACGTCAGCGTGTTTCACCTATATCCGTATGACACACAAAAGGATATTGAATGGAAGAACATGCTAAACGCTTTTGATTTTGGCTCAATCACCACAGCGCAAACAGGCGTTATTGGTAGAGTTCTTACCACGACAAACGATATCTCCATTGAAAAATTACAACAGTTTTTAGGCAATCAGGCTAACATTGAAATTGTGTCTGAAGGCAAATTTATTGTTCCTAACGCTTGGCTTTCGCGTTTTGATATTGGCAAATGCAGCAAACCGGATTCCAATGCGTACGGCATGTCTATTTTAGCAAAGTCGACTGTTGAAAAGAAAAATGAAATTTTTTCTGACATCACTTTAGAAGAAACCAATGGTCAAGTCACGCAGTTTAAAATTCGCAACAAACTTGGTGAAAATTTTATGATTATTGGTTTGCCTAATGAACTATTCGGTATAAAAAGTCCAAAATCTGAAACTATTGTCTTTATGGTTCCACGTCTTGTTAGAACTCTTAGAACAAATGAAAATATAAAAAATAGAATTTAACGGAGATAAAAATGGAAGATAATCAATTCAATAACGCCCCGCGCAAAATTAGAAAAATTAAACGTCCTAGAATGCCTGAAAATCACCCGTCAACCTATGGCGTACCAGAAAAAATTTCGGCGTTGCCTCAAGCCAACAGTGAAGAGCATGTTGAAAATTACTATGATAATAATGGCACAGCCGAAAATATTCGCTTTGTTACTGACGAAGATTTTATTCCTCAACAAGAACCTGAAAATATGACCGCATTGCTCAAAAATAAAAGTGTTTTGCTTCTTCTTGCCTTAACTTTAA
This sequence comes from Alphaproteobacteria bacterium, assembly GCA_050874965.1. Classification (GTDB taxonomy): domain Bacteria; phylum Pseudomonadota; class Alphaproteobacteria; order RF32; family CAG-239; genus RUG410. The sequence continues at coordinate 331 of JBNMLT010000169.1, read as the reverse complement.
TTTTTGGACTTATTGCCGGTTCAACTTTATTTTCTTCTCAAGAAACCACCAAAAAAGGCTTGGAAGGCGTTGTTATCAACTCCGATGTTCCTGTTGGCCGAAGCCGCTGTGGTTTAGTTGAACCCCACCAAGGATGCGTGCTCTACATAATGAATCCACGCAATCAAGAAGTCACTGGAAAAGACTTTTTTGCCACCGCCGCCCAGTGGACACATCGCGAACGTTATTTGATAGAAACAGGAAACATGCATTACAGCAGCAAACGTATTCGCCCTGGATTTATCGCGCAAATAAACATTCCGCCATTATCCAATCAATAAAGAAATAACAT
>JBNMLT010000168.1:0-2751 GCA_050874965.1 Alphaproteobacteria bacterium | reverse complement strand
GCGTATGTTCGCGAAACAGAAAATAAACTTCATCAAGTGGCCAATATCTTAAAGACAAACCTTAATGATTTGGAAGCGCGTCTTAACAACTTGTTGGAAGAACGTAAAAAACAAGAACAAGAAATTTTCAACTTAAAAAAGAGCTTGGCTAGCGGAAAATCATCTTCTGATGAAACACAAATCGTGAACGGCGTAAAATTCGTTGGAAAATTAGTTGCTGGCGCTCACCCGAAAGAGTTAAGAGCTTTTGTTGATGATATTATGCAAAATATTGGTTCTGGTATTGTTGTTCTATGTTCTGACAAAGACAGTAAAGCATCAATTGTTGTGGGTGTCAGCAAAGATTTAACCACAAAATACAATGCGGTTGATTTGGTGCGCGCGGCCGCCATGGTTTTGGGCGGACAAGGCGGCGGTGGACGTCCAGATATGGCTCAAGCCGGTGGCTCGGACGTGCTAAAAATCAACGATGCCATTTCCAAAATAAAAGAAATGATTGTCTAAAAATGAAAAAGGTCGTGTACTTATGGTAAAATTCCGCTTGTTCCGAACCTTTTCTATAAATATTGAAGTGTACAGCATTTTATATATGCTGTACACTTTATTAGCCTTTAATTATATATTTTTTGAAAAAATTTATAAAATAAGCCAAAGTTCAATCTTTACCCTTGGCACATTTTTTGTGGTTTGGCTATTTTTGATTCTTTGCGGATTATTACTTTTTTGGAATTGGACAGCTAAATTTTTTTCATTTTTATTTTTATTTATCAACAGTGGTGTGTTTTATTTTGTAAAAAATTATCATGTCGCTATTGATGAAGAGATGCTACGCAATGTTTTACAAACAAATTTACATGAAACCACCGAGTTGCTAAATTTCACGCTGCTTTTTTATGTTTTATTACTTGGAGGAATCCCATCTTTTATTATTCAGCGGCTAAAGTTCGATAAAAAGAAAAGTATGAAGTGGCGGGGCGGACTTTTTATTATGGTAGCACTAGTTATTTTTTTAATCATCCTTCCCAACAGTAAAGATGTGGCGCAATTTGTTCGCAATAATAAACCGACAAAATACTTGCTTATTCCGGTTAATTATATTGGTGCAATCAGTTCCACCGTAAAGCATAACCTACGCGCAAGCCATAAGTTTACGCCGATTGGCGAAAATTCGCATTTTTCAAAATATTGGACAAATGACAAACCAATGCTGATTGTATTTGTGGTTGGAGAAACTGCTCGTGCCGCCAATTTTTCGCTAGATGGCTATAATCGCGCCACCAATGAACCATTAACACCTTATATTGATAATATCATAAATTTTGCAAATATGACTTCTTGTGGCACATCCACCGCGGTTTCCGTTCCTTGCATGTTTGCCAAAGACAACCGTTCAGAATTTGACAATGGAAGCTTGGATTACACAGAAAACGTGCTGGATATATTCAAAAAAAACGGCTGGAATGTCGTATGGTTGGAAAATAATAGTGACTGCAAAGGTGTTTGCACGCGTATTGAAACGCATACACCATGTTCAACAGGTTCTGGAACTTGTTTTGACACGATTTTAACCGATGAACTAAAAAAACAATTAGACAAACTCACAACCAATACTTTTATTGTATTGCATCAGGCCGGAAGTCATGGACCAACTTATTATAAGCGTTATCCCAAAGAATTTAGCCGCTTTACACCTGTTTGCAACACTGAAAAACTAAATCAATGCACCAGTGAGGAAATTGTCAACACCTATGACAATACAATTCTCTACACCTCAAAAAATTTGGCTGATATCATATCTTTATTACAAAATAAACATCATTATAACAGTCTGTTGTTTTATGTTTCAGATCATGGTGAATCTCTTGGAGAATATAACATTTATCTACATTCCGCGCCGTATGTTGTTGCCCCAAAAGAACAAACACATATTCCATTTTTCATGTGGGCGGAGAAACAAACTCTTTCCGCGTTAAAAATAGATGAAGAATGCTTAAAAAATCAGACAAAAGACCAATATTCTCACGACAATATTTTCCACTCTCTTTTAAGAATTGGTGGAATTTCAACACCGGAATACAAACATAATTTGGATATTTTTTACAATTGCTTAAATAAAAATTGACAAATTTACAAAAAAGCACTTGATTTTGCCAAAAAAGAATGCTATATAGTTTGATATTGAATTTATTATTAACTTTAATTTTTTTTATTATGTGCAAGTCTATTGCTTTAGAGAAATTGAACGGTATTTTAGTGAATGTGAAGCTCGTTAAAGCTCTTAAAGACTTTAACAAAAAGAACCCGGGTCTCATCGATATCGAGAAATGCGAAACAGGAACACATTTAGTGCAACTTGTTCTCCGCGTTCCTTTGATGAAAAAGAAAAGCCATAAACCTTTTATAGCTTTTATCAAACACGCTGGGGAACTCGCAGCAATTGCCGATGTTGAAACTGGCGCGACAGTGGTTGTTGACCCAACTGTTATCGCATCGGAAACAGAAATCCGTGAAAATTTCAAGATCGACAATGTCACATACGGCTTGAAAGATTCTATCAACGGCCTCAAGCGCTATCGTCCGCTTGCGTATAAATCGCAAAAACCACGTCAGCGCCTGACACCGATCTCGTCAATTGTTGTCAACGCTTTGGCAGACAATGAAGAAGACGAGTTCGACGAAGAATTCGAAGATGAATTCAACCTCAACCACGAATGGCAATGAAAGCACACACCGAGACATCTCTTTTTAGAG
>JBNMLT010000167.1:0-2811 GCA_050874965.1 Alphaproteobacteria bacterium | reverse complement strand
GGTGATGTCAGCACCTTGCGCCACTTCCACCACTTCATCAAATCCCAGCTTTTTAAAAGCGGTAATAACTTTACCCAAATCATTGCCAAATTGGCCAATTACAGCCGGAGCCAGCATGGCAATAGTTTTTTGTTTAGGATCTTTCAAAGTTTTTAACACATCCAACAGTTGCGAGTTGTGAGCTATGGCGCCAAATGGGCAAGAAACAACGCATTTACCGCAAGAAATACATTTGTCATTGTCAATATGTTCAACCCCGTTTTCATCTTTACTGATTGCGCCAACCGGACAAGCCTCCTCACATGGCACCAAGGCTTTGTTTATGGCGTTATACGGACAATTTCCGGCGCATAAACCGCATTTAATGCAATTATCCTGCAAAATAACGGCTTTTTTAGCCACAATAATGGTCTTTTTTGGACAGTTTACAGCACAAGGGCGTGCATAACAACCATGACAAGCGCTAGTCACTTCGTAATGCGTCGATTTACATGCGTCACAAACGTTTGGCAAAACCGAAACTGTGGCTTTTTCCAATTTGGTGCGGGCTAAAAAGTCTTTAGCGGAATCCGACAAGCTTTTATCGGTGGCAACATTACACGGCGTAAAACCCAAAGCGGCCAGACAAAGCTGCTTAACAGCGTTACGATCTTTTTCAAGTGTTCCACGCATCGGCTTGGTGTCATCAGGCACCAAATTTGTGGGAATATTTTCAATATCTGATAAATTATTCTCTAAAAAACTTTTAGCAACACTTGTTAAAACAGCAAGCCGTAAAATGGCGGCGTTGTTTTTTGGATTAAGCATAAGAATAAGCCCTTTCAATAAAATAGTTTAAATTAATCATATCTTATACTGTAACTTCCACAAAAATCAATAGTTTTTGCGGATAAGTTTACAAGCTTTTAAGAGCGGGGAATTTATTTTTTGAAAATTATTGCAAAGCTATTAAAATCTGATGAATCTACTTGTTTACCACAATATTGCGCCGCAATGGCCGGAGATATTGGTAAGGATTTAGAGCATGTGAAATAACCAGAATAGTAATTCGCTTTTATTGTTGCACAATTATCTGGTGTGACACTATACATAACAGATGTCATATCGTTTATGCCGATGCCGACAACTCCCGAGGATGAAATACTGTTCCAATCCGCAGTTGCCAAAGCCATACAGGCTTCTTTGGTCATACGCCAAAATGTAATTTGAAAATAGTTAGGATTATCTTCACTCCATGGTAGTCCTATCTCAACATTATTTCCAAACGCATGAGTAATAACAGTACCATAATAGAAAGATGTTCCTAATTCATCAGGTACAACCCCCATTTGTACGGCAGTCTCAGTAGTTAAGCCATTAAAATCTTTTTGTTGCATGTATAAAGTTTGAACATTTGCCGCTATTTCGGTAATTTGTTGAATAGTTTTATTGATTTTAAATTTCTCCATAGCCTTGGAATAACCGGCAATGCCGCCGACGCTCAAAACACCAATGATAGCAAGCACGCCGAGCATTTCAATCATAGAACGACCGCACTGCATAACTTTATGGTCATACTCGGGCGTAGAAATATTCACACCCTTTCCGTCATACTCGGGCTTGACCCGAGTATCCAAAGAAGTGTGTTTTGCATGGATTCTCGGGATAAACCCGAGTATGACATTTGAAAGGTGGTTGAAAATGACGCTTGAACGGCATCCGAGAATAACGTTTAAGGTGCGTCCGATAATGCTCATACATAAAAAATTTTTACACATATTTCTAACTCCGTTTATTGTTACCTAAAACAAAACCCGCTATCAAAAGCGGGCGGATGTTCAGAAACCGTACTATACTAAAACGGCTCGGCTTATTCAGCCATATAGCCTTATTCAGCCGACATCCGCTCTGTGCGAAAATCGGCATAACAAATTAAAGTCGTTTATGCTAAAGCGACTAGTATAGAAAGGGTTTCTGACGCCCTAGACAGACTATCATCCATCTAAAATGAAATTAAAAGAGTTTAGGCTAAATGTAAAGCAAAAAAATATGGTTAAATATCCTTTTGCCAATATTTAACCATATTTTCTATAAAATTCTTAAATCAGGCTCTTCTGAGATAGGTACCCATAATTTTGCGGCGACCAAACTTTTCAAATTCCACTTCACAAGTTTGCCCTTCAACATTGGTTATTTTACCATAACCAAAACTTTCGTGATACACTTTTGTTCCAATCAAACTTGAAGTTTTACTGCTTTGATATGAATCATAGTCGGCATAATCATCTTGTTCATACTCATAATCGGCTTGATAGCTTGGTTTTGTGGAAAATTTTGGCTTATTGTCATAGTCGTGACCATATTTTTTATAGCCACCGGTATAACCATAGGATTTATAGCCCGAACCGCCGCCATTGTAACAACTGCTGGTTTGATTGACAATATCCAGTGTGGATGACGGAATTTCATTCAAAAATCGAGACGGCACATTGTTTTGCCATTGACCATAAACACGGCGACAATAAGTGGTGGTAATATAAAGTTTCTGTTTGGCGCGCGTAATTGCCACATACGCCAAACGCCGTTCTTCTTCCAGCGCATTGACACCGCTTTCATCAAGGCTTTTTTGATGTGGAAACAAACCTTCTTCCCACCCCGGTAAAAAGACGATGTTAAATTCCAAACCTTTGGCGGAGTGCAAGGTAATCAGCATAACTTTGTTGGTGTCAACTGCGTTGTCGTTATCCATTACCAAACTAACGTGTTCCAAAAATTCCGCCAAATTCGGATAGTTTTCGGTGTCGCTCATCACGCCGACCAGCTCTTTTAAGT
>JBNMLT010000166.1:0-2817 GCA_050874965.1 Alphaproteobacteria bacterium | reverse complement strand
ATGTTTGGCAACAATCTTCTTAACGCGTTCTGCGGTATCAGTCATTTAATTTAACCTCAATAAAATTAAAACAATTTTTTCAGACGTCATCGCCTGTGAGTTTTTTGTTAGCACAATTTTATCCTATTTGACAAGCATTTTTTTTATTTTTGCCTAAACATTTTGTTTATATCTCACAAAAATATTTATAAAACAATATGTTATTAAGCAAACAAAATATCGTAAAAATAGTTGTTTTTATAAAATATCACACTAAATAACTTATATTCCAACACATGAACAAGGAGATAAACATGAAAATTGCAATTATTGGCACAGGACTTGTTGGCAGTACAACAGCTTATTCTTTGGTTTCGGTCGGTATTGCGCGTGAAATTATTTTGATAGATATTGATAGAAACCGTGCCGAAGCCGAAGCATTGGATATTTTGCATGCCGTCCCCTACACTTTTCCGTGTAAAATTAAAGCTGGAAATTATACAGACTTAGAAGGAGCTGACATCATAATCATAACAGCGGGAATTCATCAAATGCCTGGAGAAAGCCGCTTAAACTTGTTAGAAAAAAATATAGAAATATTTAAGCCACTCATCCAAAACATTATAGCCTATGCCGCAGATTCATTAATTATTGTTGCAACCAACCCTGTTGATTTATTAACTTCATACTTGATAAAAGAATCCAGTCTTCCTACCAGCCGGATTATTGGTTCCGGCACCATTTTAGACACAGCCCGTTTTCGGGCAATTCTCGGAAATTATCTTAAATTGGCGCCACAATCCATTCATGCCTATGTTTTGGGCGAACATGGCGATAGTGAAGTTTTAATCTGGTCCTCTGCTCTGGCTGGAAACATGCTTTTGGAAACATACGCGACTGAAACTGGAATATCTCTAAATGCTGAAATAAAAAATCATATAGATAGTGAAGTACGCAATGCCGCCTATAAAATAATTGCCGGGAAAAAAGCCACTTATTATGGAATAGCCGCCGGAATTGTCCGAATATGCAAAGCTATTTCCTATGATGAAAACGCCATTTTAAGTGTTTCGACATACCATTCTGAGATTGAAGGCGTAAAAGACATTTCTATCTCCATGCCCTCTGTTATAAACAAAAATGGTGTCAACCATGTTTTATATCCAGAGTTATCCGCCGCAGAGCACAATCTTTTACATCAGAGCGCACAAAAAATATTTGATTATATACACAAATAAAAAAAGCGTTGCCAATCCGACTTTTTTCTTTTATAATCTGACTTTGAGGTAAATAATATGGCAGAAGTCGTCACTTTCGGTTGTCGCTTAAACGCGTATGAATCCGAAGTTTTAAAAGAAAAACTAAAAAATATTGATAACTTGATTGTTATTAACACGTGCGCCGTTACGGGAGAAGCCGAACGTCAGTGCCGTCAAACAATTCGCAAACTACGGCGTGAAAATCCTTCAGCTAAAATAGTTGTTACCGGTTGTTCCGCGCAAATCAGCTCTTCTAAAATGGCGCAAATGCCTGAAGTGGATTTGATTTTAGGCAATAAAGAAAAAAAAGAAATAGAAAAATATATTGCTGATTTAACTAATCCTTCCACGCCTAAAGAGTTTGTGGAAGATATACAAAAAGACACTTCATGCGATGATTTTATGATTACCGGCTTTGAGGGACGTCATAAAGCGTTTTTACAAATCCAGCAAGGTTGCAATCACCGCTGTACCTATTGTATTATTCCCTATGCTCGAGGTGGTAACCGTTCTGTGCCTTTACCACTCATCATTCGGCAAATTAAAGAGCTTTTATCGCAAGGTTTTAAGGAAATATGTTTAACTGGCGTTGATATTTGTTCTTATGAACCATCTTTTAATGGTGTTATTCAAGATATTTTAGAGCAAATACCCGAGCTTCCTAAACTACAATTCGGTTCTTTGGATCCGGCTGCCATAGATGACGATTTTATTAATCTTCTAAGCAAATACGCTAATATTGATTCGCACTTTCATTTTTCTATTCAGTCCGGAGACAACCTAATTTTGAAACGCATGGGACGCCGCCATAGTCGTGAACAAATTATTGATATATGCCAAAAAATTCGCGAGAAACGTCCCGAAGCAACATTTGGCGCTGATTTCATCTGCGGTTTTCCAACAGAATCAACAGAAGCGTTTGAAAACACATGCAAATTAGTTTCCGAGGCAGGATTAAACAAACTACATGTTTTTCCATATTCCGAGCGCGAAGGCACACCAGCGGCCCGCATGCCACAAATACCTATGGAAGAAAGACGACGCCGCGCCGCTGTTTTAAGAAAACTAAGTAAGGAATAAATTTATGGGAAATTTTTTAGAAAAACTCGGTTTAGGACTAAAAAAATCTTCGGACAAACTCAGCAATGGTTTAACCGATATTTTTAATAAACGCAAAATTGATACCACAACACTGGAAGAACTGGAAGATTTACTATTAACCGCTGACCTTGGGGTTGCCGCCTCATCCAAACTACTAAATAATTTCTCACAAAAAAAACAAGATAAAAATATTTCATCGGAAGATATAAAATCTTTGTTAGCTCAAGAAATTTCAAACATTTTACAGCCTTGTGAGCAACCGTTTTTGACTGAAAATCATACTCCTTTTGTTATTTTAATGGTTGGCGTCAATGGTGCCGGAAAAACAACCACCATTGGAAAATTAGCAGCCAAACTCCAAGACAAAGGGAAAAAAATTTCTTTTATTGCGGCCGATACTTTTCGTGCCGCCGCGGTTGAACAGCTTAATTCATGGGCAAACCGCTTAAAAATCAGAGTATTCAGCGGTCCAAATGGT
>JBNMLT010000165.1:0-2848 GCA_050874965.1 Alphaproteobacteria bacterium | reverse complement strand
GTTATACTTTATAATATATATTTTTTGACAAAATGCAAATAAAAAATGACAAAATTTCAAAAAAATAAAACATCTTGATTTTCAACCTATGATGACTACTTTACTAAAAAAGGAGAAATAAATGTTCAACAATAAAATACTCAATTTTTTATATGCTTTTTTATCGATTGCTGTAACCGCTGGTTTGTGCGGATATTTGAATGATTTTGGTTTAAACACCTTTTACACCAAAATAGATTTACCGCTTTTTACCCCACCTGATAATGTTTTTCCCATTGCTTGGGGTATTCTTTACACATTGCTCATTCTTTATACAACTTTTGTCTTAAATTCCCCTAAAAACCAAAACATAAAACCTGTTTTGCAAATTTTTTGGCTAAATATGTTGTTTCAAATTATTTGGACTTACCTTTTTTTCTACTGCGGAATGTTTTTAGCCGGATTTTTTGCAATTATTCTATTGGATTTTACCACTCTATGGCTTATGGATTCTTATCACAAAATACAAAAAACAGCTTTTTATTTGCTTATTCCTTATTTATTTTGGCTCATTTTTGCCACTTATTTAAATTGGGGAATTATTGATTTAAATGGCAACGCCTACATTTTTTGATATATTTTTGAAAATTCAATAAAGATTCTGCTAGACAACACCATAAGTTTGCGCTAGTTTAGCCCCGATAAAATGAATTTTACTTAAACTTTTTAGGGACGTACAATGACTAGTGTAAATCAAATCCGCAAAACCTTTTTGGACTATTTTGCCAAGAACGGTCATAAAGTTGTTCCGTCATCATCACTTGTTCCTGATAATGACCCGACATTAATGTTTACAAATTCCGGCATGGTTCAATTTAAAAATGTGCTGGCAGGTAATGAAACCCGCGACTACACCCGAGCGACCACCGCGCAAAAAAGCGTGCGCGCCGGCGGCAAACATAATGATCTGGACAGCGTGGGCTATGACGTACGTCACCATACTTTCTTTGAAATGCTTGGCAACTTTTCTTTTGGAGACTATTTCAAAGAAGGCGCTATTCCGTTTGCTTGGGAACTACTAACCAAAGATTTCGGCTTACCTAAAGAAAAACTGGCTGTTACCATTTACTATAATGATGAGGACGCGTATAATCTTTGGAAAAAAGTTTCCGGATTGCCTGACGATAGAATTATTCGCATCAGCACAAAAGATAATTTTTGGCAAATGGGCGATACCGGACCTTGCGGACCTTGTTCCGAGATTTTTTATGACCATGGACCGGAAGTTTGGGGTGGTTTGCCAGGAACACCGGAAGAAGACGGGGATCGTTTTATTGAAATTTGGAATTTAGTTTTTGACCAATTTGAAGATTTGGCTGACGGTTCACGTATAAATTTAAAACGCCCAAGCATTGATACTGGTATGGGTTTGGAACGTATTGCCGCAATTTTACAAGGTGTTCACTCCAATTTTGACACAGATATGTTTCAACACATTATCAAAGCTATTGCCGATATGGCCAACACCGATCCGAACGGTCCGTTAAAAGCTTCGCATAATGTTATTGCCGACCATTTGCGCTCTATTTGCTTTTTGATTGCCGATGGTGTTTTACCCTCTAACGAAGGTCGAGGATACGTTTTGCGCCGGATAATGCGCAGAGCCATGCGTCACGCCTATATGCTTGGTGTAAAAGATCCAATGATTTACAAATTATTGCCAACTTTGCAAAAAGAAATGGGTGATGCTTATCCGGAACTTTACACCAGAGAAAATCTTATCAGCGAAACCATCAAAATTGAAGAAGAGCGTTTTGGACGTACTTTGGATAAAGGATTAAAATTGCTTGATGACGAGATTTCACATCTTGGTCGCGGTGATAAATTGAGTGGCGAAACAGCGTTTAAATTGTACGACACCTATGGTTTTCCATTGGATTTAACTCAAGATGCTTTAAAAAATAAAAATATTGAAGTAGATATAGCCGGTTTTGATGCTTGCATGGCTCGCCAAAAAGAAGAAGCACGTAAAAATTGGGCTGGTTCGGGCGACACGGCTGTTGAAAAAGTTTGGTATTCCGTTGAAGACAAAGTAGAACCAACTGAATTTTTGGGATATAATGTTACTAAATCCGATGGCGAAGTCGTTGCTTTAGTCCAAAACAACCAAGAGGTCAAAACAGTTACTTCCGGTAAATTTGAACTTGTGGCCAACCAAACGCCGTTTTATGGAGAATGCGGCGGACAAGTCGGTGATACAGGTCTGATTGTTTCAAAGAATTTCACCGCCAAAGTTATTGACACTAAACGCAAGTTGGAAAAAATATTCGTTCACATCTGCGAATTGGAAAAAGGCTCTGTAAACCTAGATGATTGCGCCAGCTTTGAAGTTGACGAAGAAAACCGCAAACGTATTTGCGCAAACCACTCGGTAACACACCTTGCTCATAAAGCATTAAAAATGATTTTAGGCGACCATGTTGCTCAAAAAGGCTCTATGGTTGAAGCGGATAGAATGCGATTTGATGTTTCTCATCCAAAACAAATCACATTTGAGCAACTTCGCCAAGTAGAAGACATTGTAAACGCTCAAATCCGCAATGATTTGCCGGTGACCACCGTTATTATGAACAAAGAAGAAGCCGTAAAACTTGGGGCAATGGCTTTGTTTGATGAAAAATATGGCGACGACGTGCGCGTGGTAACCATGGGAGATGAAAATGCGCCGTTCTCCCGTGAGCTTTGTGGCGGTACCCATGTTTGCTCAACCGGAAATATTGGCTATTTTCATATAATTGGTGAATCTGCCGTGGCTGCTGGAGTTAGACGCTTGGAATGCGTAACCGGCGTTGGCGCGGATGCGTATGTT
>JBNMLT010000164.1:0-2852 GCA_050874965.1 Alphaproteobacteria bacterium | reverse complement strand
GGCTCATACAGTGCCGAGTTTGTTTTAAGTTCTTTTGGTTTAGCTTTTATCATTTATTTATTTGTTCCCGTCATTTGGGGAATAGGCTTAATTCGTTATCAAGCATTTGCCGAATACAAAATAAGAATCTTTGCTTGGCTCGTTGGTCTTTTGTGTTTTGCTTCTTTTTTAGACCTGACCTGTAGTTCATTTTTAGGACGTTTTAATCTTCCTTATAACTTAACTGGCGAATTGAGTCGAATTATCAGCCGTCCTTTAAATAACTATATCAATATGCTTCATTTTTCCTATAACACCATTCTTTTAGAAGGAATAATTTTATTTATCAGTATCTTATCCTTCAATTTTGCAGCCGGCATCACTTTTACCTTATGGCTAAAAGTGACAGGACGCATTGGAAATTTAGGCAAAATATGCGGATTATTTATTATTAATCAATCCAAACGATTGGCAAATATTAAAAACTTTAATGAATTTAAAGAAATCAATCCGAGTTATTTGCAAAATAAACTATTAAATAAAAACAATTTACCGCCTCTTAAACGGTTGGAACCAAGTTTTGGACAAGCGGAAGCTATTGTTAAAACGAAAAACAATATCAACAATGTTGTTCCTCAAGTTGTCGAAAATTTAAACAATATTTCATCAAAACAACAAAACAATTCTTTACAAATTGAACTACCAAATCAAAACAACGGCGTTTCCATGGGAAATTTAGCTCTAGAAACTGGAACAAACGAACCTTCCGGTTTTGCGCAAAACAGTTATAATCCAACTTTTGATTTTATCAAAGATGGCGATTACGCAAACCAGAACATAAAAAAAGCTTCAAAAAAAATAACTCCAGAAGATATTTACAAAACCGAGGGTGTTCGCTCTTTTGACGAAAAGTCACCAAAAAGCGCCGCTTCTTCACCAAAGCAAGAAGAACTTTTAAACATGTCTTTAACAGCTCCAGAAGACACAAATACAAGTTTAAAAACACAGCAATCAACGCCTCAAGAACCATTGTCAGCCCCAATATCCGAGCCATTTTCCAATTTTCAACCTTCAGAACAAAGCAACAATATGGCCGAAGATATATCAACCTCCGGCGCCAAACAAATTTCTGAAAACACGTCACAAACAGCTGATGAATACAAACTTCCAGATATTAATTTACTCTCCATTCCTCAAGATTCGGTTGATATTGAATATGATGAAAACACTCTAAAAGAAAATGCTTCAAAACTTGAAACTGTCTTAAAAGATTTTGGCATAAAAGGTCAGATTGTCAAAGTTAGACCTGGACCGGTTGTCACGCTTTATGAATTGGAACCAGCTCCGGGTACACGCACAGCTCGTGTAATAAGTTTATCCGACGATATTGCCCGCTCCATGGCCGTGGCTTCTGTGCGCATGGCTGTAGTTAGTGGTCACAACACCATCGGTATAGAACTCCCTAATGAAAAACGTCAAACTGTTTGGTTGCGAGAACTTTTGGAAGACCCAGAATTTAAGAACAGCAAAAATATTTTAAACGTTACACTTGGTAAAGACATCGGCGGACAGCATATTTACGCGGACTTATCAAAAATGCCACACTTGCTGGTTGCTGGTACCACCGGTTCCGGAAAATCTGTTGGGGTGAACTCCATGATTTTATCCCTGCTTTATCGGATGACTCCGGAACAATGTAAACTCATTATGATTGACCCGAAACAGCTGGAATTTTCAATGTATAACGGCATTCCACACCTGTTGACACCAGTTATCACCGATCCGGGAAAAGCCGTTGTTGGCCTTAAATGGGCAGTACGCGAAATGGAAGACCGTTATCGCGCGATGGCTTTGCTAAATGTTCGAAACATTGCCGGATACAACCAAAAAGTATCAACATTGAGAGCCTCGGGCAAAGAAATCAAAAAAACTATTCAAGTTGGATTCGACAAAGAAACAGGACGACCTATTTATGAAGAACAAATTGTTGACACTTCACCAATGCCATACATTGTTATTGTTGTTGATGAAATGGCGGACTTGATGCTTGTGGCCGGCAAAGAAGTTGAAGCAGCCATCCAACGCTTAGCGCAAATGGCGCGCGCCGCGGGAATTCACTTAATCATGTCCACGCAACGACCATCCGTTGATGTTATCACCGGTACGATTAAAGCAAACTTTCCAAGCCGCATCAGTTTTCACGTTACCACAAAAATCGACAGCCGCACAATTTTGGGTGAGCAAGGCGCTGAACAGCTTCTGGGCATGGGTGATATGCTTTATATGCCTTCAGGATTGCGCCCGATTCGTGTTCATGGTTGCTTTGTGACAGATGGTGAAGTGGAAAAAGTTGTTGAATTTATCAAATCCGAAGGCGAACCAAAATATGTTTCCGATGTTACAGAAGGAGAACTTAACAGTAAAGACACACCTGCTTTTGATAAAGGAGAAATGAGCAAAGAAAATGGCGATGATGATTTATATAATCAAGCTGTTGCTATTGTGCGTGCCGACAAAAAAGCTTCAACCAGTTATATTCAGCGTAAACTACGTCTGGGATATAACAGAGCCGCGATTTTGATTGAACGCATGGAGGATGAAGGTATTGTTACTCCGCCTGATAGAGTTGGACGTCGCGAAGTAATTGGAGTGGATTAACCCTTTAACCGAATATTAATCTAAGGTTGATACCTTATAAAAAGTATCAACCTTATTTTTAAGAGGAAAGAAAGATGAAAAAAAAGCTTAGCAAAGGTCTCTCTCTCTCTCTCTCTGTAAATCCTAAACATTCACAAGAAAGCGCATTTTTTGCCGTTACAGAGTTTTTTACAGATTCTTTTAGAAAATTTAATAAAATTATAAACCACATACAT
>JBNMLT010000163.1:0-2860 GCA_050874965.1 Alphaproteobacteria bacterium | reverse complement strand
AGGTGTGAAAGAATTTTTTTCACAAATTCCTTCTGATGATATGATTATTTTTATAACTTCTAGAAAAATTGAAGAAAAGACAAATTTGGAAAGTTTTCTAATAAAAAATGGCTTACGTTTTAATCATATTATTTTTGATGCTCCAATGGGTGAGCGCATTCTGATAAATGATGATAAACCATCTGGATTAAAGATGGCATATGCATTAGATAAAAAGCGTGATGAGCCTCTAAATACCAACATTTTTATAGATAAGGAGCTATAAAAATGTGGTTATTTTCTAAAAATGTTTCTCCGATATTAACAGAATACAAAATATGTTTTGTACCGATTTTTAAAATTAAAAACACAGAATTTTATATTAAAAAATACTTTTTAGGTATTCAGTTTAAATGTATACGCAAGACTTTAGAGCAAATAAATAATTCATTTTATCAATGTTTTTCTCAGCTATACCCAAATGAAAAAGCCTCAAATGTTCAAGTTATTTTAAATCATATTGGCGAAGCAGTTATATATGCGAGAACATTGACGCTTTGGCTGAAAAAAGACACCATAGTGGTAGCTACATTCAGATGTCATCAAGAAGTATTTAAAATGTTTGCGCCGCAACAAAAAGTTTTATTAATTGATAGAAAAAAATATCCAGTACGTTTAGAAACAGCTTTTTCAAAAAATGGAAAAAACTTTAAAGCGGTGTTGCTTGATAATGAGTTAATGGAAATAAATGATACGCATAAAAGTTTTTGGGAAAATTGGAAAAAATATATAAATGCTGATTTTTCTAAATTGAAATTTAAGAAAGCGCAAATAGAAGAGCAAGACAGGCAAATTGCACAAGAAAAATTGCAAAAAAAAGGTTTAAGTTTACAAAATTTGGTGTTGTTTTTCCCAACATCCCAAAGCATAGATGATATGTTACCAGCATTTTGGAAAAAAATGGAAAAAAAACTAAAACAATGTGGTTTTGATGTTTTATATAACTCAATAGAATTTTCTTTATCTGAAATTTATTTTTTGGCTGAAAACTCTAAAGCTATAATTGGTATGCGTTCTGGGATATTTGATATACTATGTGAGTTAAAAACTCCGCAATTTGTGATTTATGGTTATAATCGTTGTCATAATGATTTGCAACCAATGTATTCTTTATTTAATTTTCCGTTTGCTTCAAAAGATAATATTTTTGAGTATAACTCACTAAAAGAAACATCTGATAAAATTTCAGCTAATATTTTGAAACATATTACTATGGAGGATAATGATGGACTTTGCGTTTGATAAAAAAATTGCTATTGATACGGTAAATAAGGAAATTGATACGTTAATCAAATTACGTGATGGTTTATCTCCTGTATTAACAGAAGTGCTTGAAGTTATGCAGAAAGCTGCTGGACGGGTAATTGTTACTGGTATGGGGAAATCCGGTCATATCGGGCGAAAAATTGCCGCATCTTTAGCTTCAACAGGCACGCCGTCATTTTTTGTGCATCCAGCTGAAGCTAGTCACGGAGATTTGGGGATGATTACATCACAAGATGTTGTGTTGGCTATTTCTAATAGCGGAGAGGCAAAAGAGTTAGTAGATATTGTAAATTACTGTAAACGTTATGGTGTTCCATTGATTGGTATGACAAAAAATTCCGAAAGTTCGTTAGGGAAGGCTGCCGACTATGTTTTGTTGTTACCTGATAACGGTGAGGCCTGTCCTTTGGGGTTGGCTCCTACAAATTCCACAACAGCCACATTGGTGATGGGGGATATTTTAACTACTGATTTAATGGCTAGACGTCAGTTTACAGCAGCTGATTTCAAAGCTCGCCATCCTGGAGGAAAGCTAGGCTCTGTTTTACAAAAAGTTGCCGATTTAATGCATACAGGAAAGAACATTCCGTTGGTTTCGGAAGATGACTTTATGGATAAAGCTCTTTTGGAAATGACATCTAAAATGTTGGGTTGTGTTGGTATTGTCGACAAGGAAGGTAATTTGTTGGGAATTATTACTGATGGCGATTTGCGTCGAGCAATGAATATGCAACTGATATTTAAATCTGTGCAAGATATTATGACTAAAACACCAAAAACTATTACTAAAGAAGCCTTAGTAGCTGAAGCTGTTAAAAAGATGAATGATAACCACATCACTTGCTTGTTTGTCGTCGAAGATAAAAAGCCAATAGGGGTTATTCATATTCATGATTGTCTAAATGCCGGAGTTGCTTGATGATTGAAGTTTTAAAACAATTATCAGGACATTCGGGTTGCGAGGTGGATTTATGCAAAGACGGCGAAGAAATATTCGTGCGTAAATCCTCGGGCAGTGAAGAATACAGCCACCGCCTGAAAAAGCAGTTTATCAAACAGAAAAAGTTTTTGCTTTCAACGGTGCAAACTCCAAAAATTTTGAGATACGGCACCGAAAAAGACGGGATTTTTTGGTTTGACATGGAGTTTGTAAACGGCATAACTTTGGCGGAATACATGCACAACATAAAAGTCAAAGAAATTGTTGATTTGATGAAAGTTTTGTTTTCATCGTTAATGATAAAAGACGGCAAAATCAACAATAAAGCCAATGAACTTTTCGGAGCGAAAATAAGCTCGCTCAAGAAAAAACTCTGGACGGAAAATCCTTTGCTGAAACAAGCGTTTGCCAAGCTGGAAAATTTTGATTTTAAGCAAATTCCGCAAACTCATTGCTGTGGTGATTTAACTCTGGAAAATATAATTTTGGCGCCGACCGGCAAAATATATCTGATAGATTTGCTGGATTCTTTTTATAATTCGTGGATGATAGATGTCGCCAAACTTTTGCAAGACATAGATTTGGGCTGGTCGTATCGCCATATTAGGCGTGATT
>JBNMLT010000162.1:0-2864 GCA_050874965.1 Alphaproteobacteria bacterium | reverse complement strand
GTCTGTCAGACAATGATTAGTATCTATTTTATGCCATTTAAAAAGGCATTGACGACAACAACAAGCACAAGCATGCTGCGCCACAAAAACAGGATGCCCGCGCATAGGTGTTTGTTTTCCATCATTTTTTAACTGAGAAACAGGTGGCGACAATCTTTTTTGAACAAAATCGTGTGCATGGTGGCGAATTGTTTCTAATCCTTTATCTCGCACATATTTTCTATCTTTTTCACTCAGATAAAAGCGACACCGAAAAGGTGATTTAGCCAGCCTGACATAAATATCCTCATACATATCATTCTTCAATAATAATCTTTGATTTATAGCGATTACGATAATTTACCGCAAACGTTCTTGCCACCTCATTCATAATTTTATTTTCATAAGCGCTGTTAAACGCGTCATCGGCAACCACTTCTAAAATTTGTTCAGCTTGTTTATACGTTAAAGTTAAACCAATTAGCGCGGCTTTTAGAGGTTCTTCATTCATTTTTTCGAAATTGTCAGGAGAAATTTTAAAACGAGCCGCTCCGGCGTCTTTCCCCTTTTCAATATAATGAGCTGCCGTCATCAATCGAATATACTCCTGCATGGATATAGGTGAAAAAACTTCCAATTCTGTTTCCGGTTTTTCCATTTTTCAATTCCTTCTTTCCGTAATTTTATTCACAACTTCAACAAAACTTTTGTAAAAAGCACAATTAATTATAACACACGTGCTCATTATTTTTTATTATAAAGCCGATGCTCTAAATTTGCTTCTTCCAAAATTTCCGGATGGTATAATAAAGCTATTTCTTCATCTTTTGTAAAATCAGGATTTTTATCATAATTCAAATAATTATCCAATTTTATCCTTGCTTCTTTCAGCACAGAATTGCTTATTTCCGGAGCCGGTCCGTTTACACTAAGCATCAAAATATGAATTTGCAACAGATAATCATTTTCTATTAAATCTAAGACACCCCGGTTTTCACTTTCCTTAAGCAATTCCTTTGCTTGTTTTTGAGCCATTGAAACAACTTCCGGAACACGTTTTTCTTCAGGAATAACAAACCAATTATGTTTTAAGGCAAAATTACCAATACCCTCATATGATGATAAAACAGAAAAAGGTATGGAAAAAATCAAGCCGACAGTCACTGGAAGCATCCAATAAAACAAAGATGGCAATTGAGTATAAACAACATAGGTTGTCAAAACACCCAAAAGTGTATGTCCAAAATGGCGCCGCAAAGCATCTCGCCACGTTGTAAACCCTTCTCGGCTTTGCGTATTCCACCCAACGTCTTGACCTGTTAAAATTTCCCAAACAAATTTTGTTTGAAAAACCATCATAATCGGCGCAATCAATGCTGAAAAAACAATTTCAGCCAAAACACTTTTCACGGTGCCAACCAAACCACCAATATTTTTAAGCTTATTATTTTTAATATAAATAAGCATTCCTAAAAATTTAGGAAAAATCAGCATAAACATAGAAATTAAGAAAAGCGTGATTGTTCCCAACTTGTCAAATATCGGCCAATTTGGAAACAAAGATTGTTCATTGGAAAAATATTCCGGCGGAAAATAAACATGTCCCAAAGCCACCAAAATTCCAGCGGTTAAAAAGATAAACCATAAAGGTGAAGACAAATAAGACATGATGCCAATCGTAAAATGAATCCGGCTAATCGGATGAATATGCTTTGACACTAAAATTTCCAAATGCTGAATATTTCCTTGACACCAACGGCGATCCCGCATGGCAAAATCAATCATCGTCGGCGGACATTCTTCATAGCTTCCACCAAGTTCCGGTAATAACCAAGCATACCAGCCGCCACGGCGAATAAGCGCAGCTTCCACAAAATCATGGCTTAAAATATGTCCGCCAAACGGTTTTGGACCTTTTAAAACCGGCAACCCACAGCATTCCATAAACGCTTTAACCCGAATAATTGCGTTATGCCCCCAATAATTGCTGTCATGAACTTGCCAATAGCATAACCCAGCCGAAACAATATTTCCATAAACTTTTCCAGCAAATTGCTGAATTCTGGCAAAAAGTGAATGACTATTAATGCACTGAGGCGGAGCCTGAATAATTCCGGTATCCGTGTTTATTTCCATTAAACGCGCCATATTGACAATAGTTTTTCCTGTCAACAGGCTATCCGCATCCAAAACAATCATATAATCGTATAATGCCCCCCATTTATGGCAAAAATCTTCAATATTTCCGCTTTTTTTTGCCACATTTTGCGGACGACGCCGATAATATAAATTAATATCTTCCGGCATTAATTTTTTAGTGTTAACCCACCCATTTTCTTCTTCCACCCAAATTTTTGGATTGGTTGTGTCACTTAGCACAAACATGTCAAAAGCTCGTGCTTGCCCTGTTTTAACCAAACTATCCGCTATCGACAATAATCTGGCATAAACTAAATCAGACTCCTCGTTATAAATGGGCATCAAAATGGCTGTTTTACTTTTAAGCTGGTTTTTCTTTTCCGGCCAAACAATTCCAGGGACATTTTTTTTAGCCAGTAGCTCAAAAAATCCAAATATACTCGCCCAGAAAAAAAGAGATATCCATCCAGTTGTTAAAACAAATAAAATTGTCATAATAGATTTAGCAAACATGTTTGCTTCTGACGGCATGGCCACAGCCCATTTAAATGTCAATAGCAAAGTTGTCAGAATCATCAGGCCAAATATTAAAAAACGCCGGAACGCAATTTGAGACGGACTGATACGACGAGTTTTTAACACTTTTTTTCTCCTTTATTTTTATGCAATTGTATCGTGTCAATTTTTTGAGTTGGCATTGCCGCGATTTTATATGCCGGCGCCACTTTTATAAAAGCATTTTGCAT
>JBNMLT010000161.1:0-2879 GCA_050874965.1 Alphaproteobacteria bacterium | reverse complement strand
TTTTTTCATATATATAACAAGTTTAGTTAAAAATTATATAAAAAAATCCGCCAAAAATATATTGGCGGATTTTTTCATCATTTTTAAAGAAAATCGTCATTATCATAATTTTCTTTGTGCTTTTTCTTGTTCAAAGAAGAGGATTGTTTTTCTTTTTTAGAAAAACGTTCCTTATCTTTTTTGACTCTTTGTCCTAACAAATCGTCAGGATCATATTCTGGAAATTCATCCAAAGAATAGTTTTTTTCCTGCGTCATAATGAAAAAAGTTATAAGTTAGCAAATTTAACCAAAAAACACCCTTGATTAAAGGGTGTTTTTTGAAAAAAATCAGAATTTAACCTTTTTGAGAAAACCATAGTGGTCGCTGAGATGACCACTTAGAAGTTGCTTCACCTGAGGAGGTGTTACATTGTAGTACGCACCACTCTGGTCGGTCAATTCCCAGGAATCCTCCTGACAGCTGGCCACAGCAAAGTCATTCATGCTCTTGAAGTTCACGATATAAATGTGACTATAAACATTGGGACGGCTGAATTTTCCGTCGAATGTTTGAACACCCCATTTTCCACCTTTTTTGTAGAAAACGAATTGCCCTTGCACATCAATCTTTTCGTAAACGCCAAGGGATTTTTTTGCATTGCTGTTATACACAGCATAACCCTCCGCGCCGTGGAAATAAAAGAGCGAGTCTTTCTTTTCCGCCGTTTCGTATTTTCCATAGGCACATACATGCCCGGTCATGTCAGCTAAGACAAAATTTTTGCTATCACTGTAACACTTAAATCCGTCTAGCTCCGCGTCATATACCACATTTTGGTAAGTTGGCTCAATGATAATTTTGTCATTGAGTTGGATACCAAACTTGTGGATGCCTGTTTGAGGGTCGGCCTGATTAACAAGCGCATAGCCGTCAAACAATGGTGTTACCAGCGCTTTGTTTTCAGCGGTAGCAACTTGGGTTTCTTTAGACTTGTTGTTTGAACAAGAAGTCAAGATCATTGCTAAAATAGCAATCATCGCAAACAAAAACTTTTTCATAAGACAAAAAATTTAAGTTGAAATTAACAAAAATAAACAAAATTGTATGAAATTGATTATTGGATAACATATTCTGTTTATTTTGTCAATATTTTTTTATTATTTTTTTTGCACAATTAAAAAAAAGCTTGATTCTTTTATAATATTATAATATTTGTAACTTGTTTTGAAAATGCGGCCATGGCGAAATTGGTAGACGCGTAACGTTGAGGTCGTTATGAACTAAGTTCATGGAAGTTCAAGTCTTCTTGGCCGCACCATTTTTGAAACTTACTTTGCAATCTAAAAAAATGCCAAAGGAGAGAGCTTGCTATGTTGAAAATATATAAAACAGAAAACGGCGGCAAATTAGTCAAGCTCAAACAGTCTCGAACCGTTTCCCAAGCGTGGTTTAATTTAATCAATCCGTCAAGTGATGAAATTGATCAAGTTTCTTCTATGCTTAAAGTGGATCCGGATATTTTAAAAAATTCTTTGGATGCGGATGAACGTTCGCGAACAGAAGTGGATGATGGAATTTTTTCTGCCATTATTAATTTACCATTGTTGGATGAAGAAGGTAACTTTGACACTTTGCCTTGTGGCTTTGTTTTTTCAGCTCGTAATTTTTTGACGATTTGCTCAAAAGACAATCGTATTTTGGGAGCATTTAACAAAAATACCGCCAAAACTTTTGACACTCGGGAGCGCACTCGTTTTATGTTGTTGATTTTGTATAAAATCACTCAATTTTATTTGCGCTATTTGGCTATCATTAACCGCAAAACAGAGCATATTGAAGACGCTTTGAAACAAACAACAAATAATCAGGAACTTTTTCAACTTATTGAAATTCAAAAATCTTTGGTTTATTTTACAACGGCTTTGCGCGACAATCATTTGGTTTTGGAAAAAATTTTGCGCATGATAAAATCTCCGGCAACATCTAAATTATTGTCATTTACAGAAGATGATATTGATTTGCTGGAAGATGTGATAGTTGAAAATAAGCAAGCTATTGAAATGGTGGATATGCATCGTTCCATTTTAGAGGGAATGATGGATGGTTTTGCCTCAATTATAAATAATAATGTTAACCTGGTGATGAAATTTTTAGCCGCAATAACCATTGTGTTGTCTATTCCGACCATGTTGGCCAGTTTTTGGGGAATGAATGTGGCTGTGCCGGCGGCAAATATGGAATATGGTTTTTGGATTGTTCTGTCTTTATCTGTTTTGGCAACACTGTTGGTTATTATTTATTTTCGTAAAAAAGGTATGTTTTAGCAATTGCAATAAAAAAATTGTAGAATATTTAAATTCCGTCTTTTTTTCTTAAATCCTTTTGATATACTAAGCACTATAAAAATTTAGGAGAAGTTTTGTGTGGATTGGTCTGAGTGTTATTGTTTTAACAGTGTTGTTTGATCAAGTGAGCAAATTTTTTGTATATGAAAATATGGCTGATGGCGAACAATTGTTTTTTGGGAACCTTTTTAATTTGGTAAAGGTTTGGAACACGGGAGTGAGTTTTTCTTTGTTTAATGGATATGGACAAACCGGGGCGATAATTCTTACCGTTTTTGCTGTGGTAGTGGCTGCTTTTTTATTTTATTGGATGCTGAAAGAAACAAATCAATTAAAAATTATGGCATTGGCTTTTATTATTGGTGGCGCATTGGGAAATGTTATTGATAGAATACGGTTTGGCGCTGTGCTGGATTTTTTGGATTTTCACTACAAAAATATGCATTGGCCGGCGTTTAATATGGCGGATAGCTTTATTTGCATTGGCGTGTTTATTTTGATTTGTATAGAATTTTTTGATAATAAAAAGAAAGGATTAAATGAGGTGTAATA
>JBNMLT010000160.1:0-2908 GCA_050874965.1 Alphaproteobacteria bacterium | reverse complement strand
ATGTCCACACATTGCGCCGCTTCCGAAGCATCGGTTTTCATAAATTTCAAACGAGCCGGTGTGGTATAAAACAAGTCTCGTGCTTCAATTCTTGTGCCAAAGGGAATGGCAACCGGCTTAACTTCCCCTTTGTCTCCGCCGTTAATATTGATTTGCCAACCACTATCTTCACTTTGTTGTCGAGAACTTATCGTCATTTTAGCAACAGACGCAATGGACGGCAAAGCTTCGCCACGAAAGCCTAAAAAGTTAATATTAAATAAATCATTATCCGGCAATTTTGATGTGGCGTGACGTTCCACAGCTAAAGGCAATTCTTCTTTACTTATTCCCTTGCCATTGTCAGTCACCGTAATAAGATTTTTACCACCACCTTCGAGTGTTACTTCAATTTTTGAAGCACCGGCGTCAATCGCGTTTTCCACCAATTCCTTAATCACTGACGCCGGCCGTTCGATAACCTCACCGGCAGCGATTTGATTAACCAAATTAGATGGTAAAACGCGAATAACCATAATTCAAACTCACTTTCTGATTTTTTTGATATAATTGATCAGAGAAGCCGTAGAATTGTCATGTTTCACGCCAAAAGCAGTTCCTTCTATTTCCGGCAAAATGTTTAAGGCCAATTTTTTACCCAGTTCAACGCCGAACTGGTCAAAAGAATTAACATTCCAAATCACACCCTGAACATAAACTTTATGCTCATACATTGCCACCAACATTCCCAATGTGTAAGGATCCAGTTTTTTAACCACAATAGTGTTTGACGGACGATTTCCGGTAAAACTTTTATATTTTTTCAAAGCTTCGATTTCTTCTTTTGATTTACCGGCCTTTTCCATTTCCAAAGTCGCTTCCTCTTCGGTTTTTCCTTGCATTAAAGCTTCACTTTGCGCCAAAACGTTAGAAATTAAAATTTGATGGTGATTACCGATTTCATTGTGAGAAATGGCTGGAATAATAAAATCCACCGGCACAAATTCAGTTCCCTGATGCAAAAGCTGAAAAAATGAATGCTGCACGTCAGTTCCGGCGCCACCAAACAATGCCGGCCCCGTGGCATAATTAACAACTTTATTATCCATGTTGATTGACTTGCCGTTGCTTTCCATATCCAACTGTTGCAAATAGGATGGCAAATATTTCAAATATTGATCATACGGCACCACGCAATAACGATGAACACCATAAAAATTATTGTACCAAATGCCAATCAACGCCAAAACCACAGGAATATTGTGTTCCAAATCCGTACTGGCAAAATGCTTATCCATGGCATTGGCGCCTTGCAACATCCGCTCAAAATTTTCATATCCCACTGCAATGGCAATAATCATTCCTATTGCCGACCACATGGAATATCTACCGCCAACAAAATCCCAAAATTCAAACATATTTTCCGGATTAATGCCAAACTTTTCCACTTCGACCTTGTTGGTTGAAAGCGCAATAAAATGTTTGGACACAGCATGCTCGCCCAAAGCATCAACCAACCATTTGCGACAAGTTTTAGCATTGGTCAGAGTTTCAATAGTGGTAAAAGTTTTAGACGCCACAATAAACAATGTTGTTTCCGGATCAATTTTGTTTAGGACTTCGGCGCAGGCTGTGCCGTCGATATTGGAAATAAAATAACATTTTATATCTTTTGCCCAATACGGACGCAAAGCTTCAGTTGCCATAAACGGCCCCAAATCAGAGCCTCCAATACCAATATTAACAATATTTGTTAATTTTTTTCCGGTATATCCGGTGAAAGTTCCCAATCTGACTGCTTCAGAAAAATCTTTCATCCGTCCCAAAACTTCGCGAATTTTCGGCATAACATCACGCCCATCAACATAAACAGGCGTATTCTCAAAGTGACGCAGAGCCGTGTGCAAAACGGCCCTATTTTCCGTTTTATTGATTTTTTCACCGCTGAACATGGCTTTAATACGTCCGGTTACATCTCGTTCGCGCGCCAAATCAAACAAAGCAGACATAATTTTATCATCAATGCGGTTTTTAGAATAATCTAGCAGCAAATTTTCGAGTTTCAGCGTATATTTATCCGCTCTGTTTTCATCTGTCGCGAACAAATCAATCATGCGTGTTTTTTTAAAACCACGATACAAACTTTCCAACTTACTCCAAGATTTTAATTTATTTCTTCCGAACATTATTTATTATCCTTTCAATTATTCACACCAACATTCACAAAATCTGGAATTGTGCTAAAATATTTTTTTGAAACAGTATTTACGTCTTTAAGAGACACTTGACGGATATAATCATTACGTTTTGTCAAAAAATCAAGTCCTAAATTATATTTTTGCATAGCGACCAACATATCTGATATACCATCTATTGTGGCAAAACGTAAATAAAAAGAATTCAGCAATGATTTTTTAGCATCATTTAATTCCGCCAGCGTCACGCCATTTTTGCCCAGTTTCAACCATTCATCCTTTAACAATTGTTGAGCTTTTTCAAAATTCTCTGGAGTTGCCGAAAAGCCACCTTCTATCAAAGCCACAGCGTCTCTATCCGTCAAATAGGTATAGACGCCATATGTCAAACCTTCTTTTTCTCTAATAACTTTAGACAATCGAGAACTCAAACCTGATTCACCCAAAATATAATTAGCCAAATACAATGGATAAAAATCGCTACTGGAACGAAACGTTCCTTTAGCGACAAATTTTGTCACAACCTGAGCCGATCTATACTTTGTGTTATATTCAACACCATCAGCCGAAAAGTCAATTTTTTCCAAAGGAGATTCTGCGCCTTTATCCGCTAAAGAACTAAACAAATCATCAAGTAAAATTTTGGCTTCATCCGCGTTCAGATCACCGGCGATGCCAATCACAAGATTATCTTTGGTTAATGCCTTTTTCACATAATTTAAAATGTCATCACT
>JBNMLT010000159.1:0-2909 GCA_050874965.1 Alphaproteobacteria bacterium | reverse complement strand
CTTGGCTCCGCTTCCAAAGCGTCAGGCAAAACTTGCCTACAAGCACACAGCGTTTGGAAACAACAAGGTTTTCTGGAACACAGAAGACTACATCACCAAAATTTCCGAGCTGACTGTCACCGATGTCAAAGATTACATCGACAGTAACTTTGTTGGTCGTAATGTGGTCATCGGTTTCTGTGGCCCAAAGAAGTTCTTTGATGAAGTGATCGCTGTTGCTGACAAGCTTTTCGGTGCGTTGCCCAAAGGTAAACGTCACGACATCGACTTGCAGTACACCGGCGGGTTCCAACACATTGAGGGTAATGGCAAAATGCAGATTGCGCTCTTTGGTTGGGACATCTCCAAAGCCAACAGCACAGCTGACACCAACGTGTTGATGAGCATGTTGGCTGGACGTCTTGAGCGTTCTCTCGCTGAAGCAGGTCTTGCCGCAGAAGCGGAAGTTAAGATTGCCGGCTACTTTGGTTTGCGTACATTGCGCATCGCGGTGTTCTGCCCGTCCACGGACGATTTTCAGAGCTGCATCGACGTTGTCTGCGCCAATGTGAAGCGCCTTAAGAAGTCAAAAGCTTCTGAGCGCCGCATGGAAACATCCAAGCAGAAAGCCATGGTTGAGCGCTTGGCCATTTCAAACGAGGCTCTGCCCCGCTCAGTGGAAATCGCTTGGGCTCTTCTGGGCCGCGGTATCGATTATGATGCCGACAACGCCATCGCCAACATCTGGGATGTTTCTGCCCGTGACGTGATGGACACGGCAGACGAGATCTTCTCAAAGAAGATGACCTGTGTTCTTTATACCAATGCCAAGTGCGATGATGTGAAGGACATTGAAGCCAAAATGGCTTAAATTCTACTAGGTAAGGGTACGTTTTATAACGTACCCTTTTTTATTCTTGCACAATAGCTCGCAATAAACTATATACCCTTTAAAAGGGAGATAAATTCATGTGGGATATTTTAATTGAAACGATAATTGACAATATAAAAATTTTTCCTTTTTTATTTTTAACTTATTTCTTTTTAGAATATCTGGAAAGAAAAACTTCGGATAAAACGTCCATTTCCATTCAACGCGCCAATAAAGCTGGGCCAGCCATTGGTAGTCTGTTAGGCGCTTTACCTCAATGCGGATTTTCGGTTGTTGCCGCTAATTTGTTTGCCGCTCGTATCATCACTTTAGGCACATTGTTTGCTATTTTTCTCTCAACTTCTGATGAATTATTGCCGATTTTAATTTCTTATGACACACCGATTTCCATTATTTTGCTGATTATTGGATACAAAATATTCTGCGGAATTATATTTGGTTATTTCATTGACGCTTTTTATAAAACTGTGCCAACTCCAAATATTGAAACTCTATGCCAAAATGAACACTGCCATTGTGAAGAAAATATCCCTCTTTGGCGTCCGGCTTTGTATCACTCCATCCGAATAACTTTGTTTATTTTAGCCGTTAGCTTGCTTTTAAATATGGGACTGAAATACTGCGAAAACTCAGTTTTATTGGTTGATATTTTTCAATTTCCTTTAATCGGCTCCATGCTCAGCGCTTTACTCGGTTTGATACCGAATTGCTCCTCATCTGTTATTCTGACGCAAATGTATATTTTGAATTACATCGATTTTAGCACCATGATGAGCGGAAGCCTTGTTAACGGAGGTGTGGGCTTACTTGTTTTATTCAGAGTCAATCGCCCTCTGACACAAAATTTAAAAATTATTGCCCTACTCTATGTTTGCGGCTTGGTTGGCGGCTTATGCAGCAATTTGTTACCATTTTAAATCTTAAAAAACATTACTAATCTACACGACTTTTCTGAATTGCAAGTTTGGCAAAAATTGCTGATTTCGTGCGGTTTTGCCTTAGAAATATCAAAATATGTTGAAGAAAATCCGTAATGACTGTCATTTCTTGCAAAATTTTGCACACTCAACAAATAGGGCGCGATAGTTTTGGCTTGTTCCAAAAATGTAACACAATATTTTTGTTTCAACCTATTAGATTTTTCCGCTTGGTAAATTTCAAATCTTAAAGAATATTCGTATGCTGAATATGATTTGTTATTCTCATCCGTCCATGTATTGTACCAAAACAACGCCTCTATTGTGTTCCCAAAAGAATCTTTCAGTACGTTGTTTCCCGTATTTGTCATTCCATCAGGAATAACGCCCAACGCCTCAAAACTATCTATAACTTGAATTCGCTTTCTTGTTTGCACACATTCCTGCATAAAAGAATCTTTCCATATAATACACTGATTAAAAAGTTCCGCCAACTGCTGTTTCTGTTTATTAATTTTTAATAGTTCCAAGGCCTTGGAATAACCAGCCATGCCGCCAGCAGAGAGAGCACCAATAATGGCGAGGACGCCCAGCATTTCAATCATGCTTCGTCCAATCTGGTTTGTCTGTCTGGTCACTGCTTGCGCTTTTCTCACTCGTGTACCACTTTGTACACGTCGTTCCAAAAGTGTGGCGCATTGACGCACAACATCCAAGCCCTTGATAAAATTCTTCCTATTGTCATACTCGGGCTTGACCCGAGTATCCAATGAAGAAGAATGTTTCGTATGGATTCTCGGAATAAATCCGAGAATGACATTTAAAGTGTGTCCGAAAATGACAGAGAAAAAGTGTTCAAGAATACCCGCACATAAAAAATTCTTTTTTAATTTATACATTTTCAAACTCCGTTTCATTGTTGCACACAAAACAAAACCCGCTGTCAAAAGCGGGCGGATGTTCGAAAACCGTCACTAAATTGAATAAAAAAACGGCTCGGCTTATTCAGCATATAGCCTTATTCACCGACATCCGTCCAACAGAACAGAAGTCGGCATACACGATTTTAAGTCGCTTATGCTCAAAAGCGACTATTCAATTTAGTAAAAGGGTTTTCGACG
>JBNMLT010000158.1:0-2942 GCA_050874965.1 Alphaproteobacteria bacterium | reverse complement strand
ATGGATGAGGTTGCCGAGGTTAAAAAACTTGCACAGCCGGTTGAAACTTTGTTGGTTGCCGATGCCTTAATCGGGCAGGAAGCCTGCAACGTGGCTAAAGAATTTAACGATAAAATCGGAATTACCGGTTTGGTTTTGACGCGCATAGACGGGTCGTCCCGCGCCGGTGCCGCTCTTTCCATGAAAATGGTGGCGGGTGCGCCTATCAAATTTTTGGGAACCGGTGAAAAAATTAATGAATTGGAAGAGTTTCATGCTGACCGCATAGCCGGCCGCATTTTGGGGCAAGGGGACGTTGTTTCTTTGGTGGAAAAAGCCATTGAAAACGTTGATAAAGCCGAAGCCGAAAAAATGGCCGGAAAAATGCTTAAAGGTTCGTTTGATTTAAACGATATGCTTGAGCAAATGCGTCAGATAAAAAAATTGGGCAGTATCGGAAGCATTATCGGTATGCTTCCGGGGCTGTCTAAGTATAAATCTCAGATTGAAGAGTCCGGTATGTGCGACAATCTGATGAAAAAACAGGAGGCAATCATTCTGTCTATGACTAAGCAGGAGAGATTGAATCCGGATTTGATAAAAGCCTCTCGCAAGAGAAGAATCGCACAAGGTGCCGGAGTAACTGTTCACGACGTGAATGTTTTGCTCAAGTCTTATGAGCAAATGTCCGGAATGATGAAAAAAATGGGCAAGTTCGGCTCTTTGTCGGCAATGTCTAAAATGTTTAAGGGAAATCCGCTCGGCGGCATGCCGTTTGGTGGGTTTAACAAAAAGTTTCCGTTTTAAGCGGAAGTTATAGTTTGTAACAAAGAAAGGAAAATTATAAAATGTCAGTACGTATCAGACTCTCTCGCAGTGGTTCTAAAAAGCGTCCTTATTACCGTATCGTAGTAGCTGATCAAAGAGCTCCTCGTGATGGTAGATTTATTGAAAAATTAGGCTCTTACAATCCGTTGTTGCCACAAGACCACGAAGCAAGATTAGTTGTAGATAAAGAAAAAGTTGCCGCTTGGTTGGCAAAAGGCGCTCAGCCGACAGACAGATTGCAAAAATTGTTTGCAAATTTAGGTTTGTGCGAAGCTCCAAAAATTGTTCCACAGCCTAAAAAATCTGCTCCAAAAGCAAAAGCTGTTGAAAGAATGAAAGAAAAAGAAGCTAAAGCTGCTGCGGCTGCCGAAGCTGCTTCTTCTGCTGAATAATTTTCGGCAATGTAACAATTAGGTAGTTATTTTGAGCCTTAGATTGGAACTTTGATGACTGAAAAACGCGTATGTCTTGGAAAAATTGTTGCCGCGCATGGTTTGCGAGGAGAGGTGAAAGTTCACAGCTACACCGACAACCCCGCCGACATTGATAAATACGGCGAAGTTGAAAATAAAGAGGCGACGCGCAAATTCAAAATCAAAGCAGTCGGTCCACGCAAAGAAGTTTTACGCCTGAAAATTGAGGGGGTAAATAATCGCAATGAGGCGGAAACTCTGATTGGCACAGAATTTTATGTCAATCGCGAAGTTTTACCGCAATTGCCGGAAGAGGAATATTATTTAAGAGATATTGTCGGCTTAAAAGTATATCTCAATTCTTTGGACAGGGAAATTGGTACTGTGGCGCGTTTCAGCAACTTTGGAGCCGGTGAGATAATTGAAATAAAATTACCGCACCGCAAAGAAACGGAAATGTTGCCGTTTACCAAGCAATATGTGCCGACAATCAATCTGGAAGAAGGTTATATTATTGTATCGTCTGCTACAATGATTTTTGCTGAAGACAATGAGGACAAAAATGGCGCTGAATGTTAAAATTCTGACCATTTTTCCGGAAATTTTCCCCGGATTTTTAGGAACGTCTTTAACCGGACGGGCTCTAAAAGAAGGAATTTGGAATTTGGATGCTGTCAATATTCGCGATTATGCGTTTGACAAGCATGGTTCGGTTGACGATACGCCGTGCGGCGGCGGTGCCGGAATGATTATGCGTCCCGATGTGTTGGGCAATGCGATTGACCACAATTACAGCGGCGGTAAAATCATTTATATGAGCCCGCGCGGACAGGCGTTGACACAGCAAAAAGTGCATGAATTGAGCAAAGAAGATAATTTAACAATTATCTGTGGTCGGTTTGAGGGAATTGACGAACGGGTTTTGGAAGAATACAATATCGAAGAAATCAGTATCGGCGATTACATTTTAACCGGCGGCGAGCAGGCGGCAATGATAATGCTTGACGCGGTTGTTCGGCTTTTGCCGAATGTGTTGGGTAATGCGGCGTCCACCGAAAACGAAAGTTTTGAAAAAGGTTTGTTGGAATATCCGCAATATACTCGTCCAATAGAATGGAAAAACCGCAAAGTGCCGGAAATTCTCTTGAGCGGTCACCACGAAAACGTGGCTAAATGGCAAAAAGAGAAGGCTCTGCAAATAACTAAAGAAAGACGTCCGGATCTGTTAGAAAAAGCTTGATTTTAGACGGATTTGGGTTTATAAAGTAACAAATTAATTAAAAAAGGTAAAACTAATGAACATTATTGAAAATATTGAAAAAGAGCAAATTGAAAAGCTCATGGAAGGCAAAAACATGCCGACATTTAAGCCGGGTGACACTTTGCGTGTTCATACTAAAGTAAAAGAAGGCGATCGCGAACGTATCCAAGTTTATGAAGGTGTTTGCATTGCTCGTAAAAATGATGGCTTAAACTCATCTTTCACAGTTAGAAAAATTTCTTTCGGTGAAGGTGTTGAACGTGTATTCCCGTTATATTCTCCAAACGTAGCCAAAATTGAAGTATCCCGTGTTGGTAAAGTTCGCCGCGCGAAATTATACTTCTTGCGTGCTTTGCGTGGTCGTTCTGCTCGTATTGCCGATGATTTGTCAGTATCTGTAAAAGACGCTAACGCAGGTAAATAATTTTATAATATTTCTAAAAACACTCATGACTGAATAT
>JBNMLT010000157.1:0-2954 GCA_050874965.1 Alphaproteobacteria bacterium | reverse complement strand
GGATTATACCCGCCGGTATGCAAACCAATTTCAAATCCCATATTTTTGACAACATCCATAGCCTGTGGCAAATTGCTTTGCATTAAGGGTTCGCCGCCGCTAAAAACAACCGCATCCAAAATACCTTTTCTGTGTTCCAATAAATTAATTAATTTATCCCAACCGGTATTATTGTTCCCGTTGGGGTCTTGCAACGATGAATTATAGCAAAACGGACAGCGCCATGGACAGCCTTGCATAAAAACAACAGCGGCTATCTTAGAAGGAAAATCGACGATACTGAATTTTTCAATATCGCCGATTCGCAACAAATCCGAAGACATGTTTTCTGCTCTTTATTCAGCCGCCAAAGCGCAGCCACAATCATTATCCAAGTACATCACGGCTTTTTCTTCGCAAAAACATTTGCGAGAATAATATTCAGATTTTTTACCTTTATTGAATTCAGAAACCGGACGATGATAGCCCATAACTCTGGTCCAAATTTCGCAAGGTTGTCTTTCGGCGTCAGTTAATTTGATATCTTCAATATTGATTGTGTTGTTCATCGTTTTATCTCCTAAAAAATATTTATTGTGTAAAGTTAAGCCGCATTGCTGGCTTTTAATTTTTTTAATTTTGCCGCTTTTTTCTCTTCATCACAAATCGGACAGAATTTATGCTCACCAGCTAAGTAGCCATGTTTTGGACAAATCGAAAAAGTTGGTGTAATCGTGATGTAAGGCAGGCGATAGTTTGTCAGAACCTTTTTAATTAATTCTCCGCAAACTTTAGCCGAAGAAATACGCTGGCTCATGTAAAGATGTAACACGGTGCCTCCGGTATATTTGGATTGCAGAGTGGCTTGCAAATCCAAGGCTTCGAATGGATCATCCGTGTAACCAACAGGCAATTGCGAAGAGTTGGTGTAATATGGATCTTCTTTTGTGCCGGCTTGAATAATTCCTGAAAAACGTTTTTTATCTTCACGCGCAAAGCGGTATGTGGCACTTTCTGCCGGAGTCGCTTCCAAATTATACATGTGACCCGTTTCTTCTTGAATTTTTACAAGGCAACCACGGATATAATCCAAGAATTTTTCAGCAAATGCTTTACCCCATTCATCCGCAATTGAATGTTCATCATTGGTAAAGTTGCGAATCATTTCATTAATACCATTAACGCCAATCGTGGAAAAGTGGTTGCGTAAAGTTCCCAAATAGCGTTTAGTATATGGATACAAACCGTTATCAATCAAACGTTGAATAACTTTTCTCTTAATTTCTAATGAAGTGCGGGCAATATTCATCAACTCATCCACTCGAGCAAATAAGGCATGTTCGTTCCCCTTAAACATATAGCCTAAACGAGCGCAGTTGAATGTTACCACCCCAATGGAGCCAGTTTGTTCTGCCGAGCCGAATAAGCCATTGCCTTTGGCTAACAATTCACGCAAATCTAATTGTAAACGACAGCACATAGAACGAATCTGCCCCGGTTTTAACACGGAATTGATAAAGTTTTGGAAATAAGGCATACCGTATTTTGCCGTCATTTCAAATAATAACTGAGATTTTTCATCATCCCAAGGAAAATCCGGAGTCATATTGTACGTCGGAATTGGAAAAGTAAACGGACGCTCTAACACATCGCCAGCCATCATCACTTCAATATAAGCGCGATTAATCATATCCATTTCTTTTTGGCAATCGCCGTAAGTGAATGGCATTTCTTCCTGACCTTCAATAATTGGCATGTAATTTTCATCATGACCAGCGATATGACCACCAATATATGGATGTTGGTTGCGCAAATCTTCTGGACACACCCAGTCGAATGTAAAGTTGGTAAAAGGTGTTTGCGAGCCCCAACGAGACGGAACATTTAAGTTGTAAACTAATTCTTGGATGGATTGTTTTACTTGATCATAGGTTAAATTATCTTTTTTTACATACGGTGCCAAATAGGTATCAACTGAAGAAAATGCCTGAGCTCCAGCCCATTCGTTTTGCAAGGTGCCCATAAAGTTAACCATTTGACCGACAGCAGATGTTAAATGTTTAGGCGGATTTGCTTCTGCTTTGCCCTTTACACCATTAAATCCTTCTTTCAAAAGGTTTTTCAATGACCAACCAGCGCAATAGGCGGCCAACATGTCCAAATCGTGAATATGAATGTCACCATTGCGGTGCGCTTCACCAACTTCAGCCGGATAAACATGGCTCAACCAATAATTGGCTGTCACTTTACCCGATACATTTAAAATTAAACCGCCGTTAGAATAGCCCTGATTGGCATTGGCGTTAACACGCCAGTCTAATTTTTCCAAATATTCATTGATAGAGCTTTCAACATCTACCATAACTTTGTGGTCAGAGCGCATGCGGTTGCGTTTGTCACGATACAAAATATAAGCTTTTGCCGTGGCAAAATAGTTTGCAGAAATCAACACTTGTTCCACAATATCTTGAATTTGTTCAATAGACGGCAAAGTTTCATTAAATTTGTGGTTAACAACTTTCATAACTTGGGCGGTTAAAAGCCACGCGTCAGATTCATCAAATTCACCGGTAGAAGTTCCGGCTTTTAATATGGCATTATAAATTTTATTTTCGTCAAACGGAGCCAAAGTGCCGTCGCGCTTGGTTATATTTTCAATTTTGGTATCTATTTTGTTGATTTTGGTATTCTGCTCTGTACCCATTGTATGTTTCTCCTTATGGCGTGTTGAAAATTACTGAGATATACTACATATAGTGAAAACTAAAACGCAAATATCAATATATAGTTATACTCAGAAAATTTATTAATGCCTAATTGATATAAATTTACTGTAGGCATTCTAGAAAATTAATCATAAGAATGACAAGAGAAAAAAGGATAAAAAAAATTTTTTTTGCAAATGTTTTTATAACTGATTAATTTTGCTTATAAAAATGTATATAAAAATTTTATAGGTGGATATATCAGTTTGT
>JBNMLT010000156.1:0-2959 GCA_050874965.1 Alphaproteobacteria bacterium | reverse complement strand
TCATAATATATCCGGCAATTCCGCCAACTGCCAAAATTATTATTCCTAAAAATATCAAAATTATTTTCTTAGCCAAAGTTGTTCTCCTCTATGGGTATAAAGATAAACTTGACTTTTAGTGTATCTTATCCCTACAATAAATCAATATTTTTTTCAGCAAAGAGGTAAAATTATGGAAAATATTCAAAAGATGCTTGAGTTGGCGCAAATTTGCCGCTCGCGAGCTTATACGCCTTATTCTCATTTTAAGGTCGGCGCTGCTATTTTATGTGAAAACGGAAATATTTTTGGCGGATGCAATGTTGAAAACGCCTCATTTCCTTGTGGAACCTGCGCCGAAGCCGGAGCTATTTCGGCCATGGTCGCCGGCGGACAATCAAAAATAAAAGAAATCTTAGTCATTGCCGACACAACAATGATTTTGCCATGTGGTAATTGTTTACAAAAAATCTTAGAGTTCGGCAATGAAAACACTCTGATTCATAGCGCCAACCTTTCTGGTTTGGTCAAAACTTTTAAATTATGTGATTTAATTCCAAATTTTTTTAAAGCCGGAGACATTAAAAATGCTCAATAATTCACTGGATTATATCAAAAACAAATTAAATGGTCTCAAACCTGACACCGCACTTATCTTGGGCTCGGGACTCGATGGCGTCAGCAAAGCCATTGCACGCCCTATTTTTATAGACTATACGGAAATTCCGGATTTTCCGCAAACAACTGTTTCAGGACATAAGGGACGGTTTGCCATAGGTTATATTGGAAAACATTTGGTTATTTGCATGGAAGGACGCTTTCATTTATATGAAGGCATCAAACCTCAGCTCATTTCCGAAATTATTGAATTAATCGCGGCTTTAGGCGTTAAACAAATGGTTATCACCAACGCAGCCGGTTCTTTAAACACTGACATGCCTGCCGGTAGTTTGATGCTGATTAAAGATCATATCAACCTGAGTGGACGCAACCCACTTATCGGTCCGCATAGCGAACCATATTTCCCAGACATGAGCAATGCCTATGACATTTCAGCCCGACAATCTGTTAAAACTTTGGCCTCTCAAATGAACATTAAACTTTTTGAAGGTGTTTACCTTATGGTTTTGGGACCAAACTATGAAACTCCGAGCGAAGTCAAATTGTTTCAAGCCTTTGGCGCCAACGCTGTTGGAATGTCGACAGTTCCGGAAGTTATTGCTGCTGTTCATAAAAATATCAAAGTGTTGGCTTTTTCCGTAATATCTAATTTAGGCACTGGACTCAGCTCTGAAATACAAAATCATCAAGACGTTTTGGCCCAAGTAGAAAAATCGTCGCAAAAATTAGAAACACTTATAAAAACATATTTGGAAAAATATTAGGAGATAATGCCATGATACCTCAAGAAATCATTAGAAAAAAACGCAATAAGGAAACGCTTAGCGCGGAAGATATCTGCACTTTTATAAAAGGAATCGCCGACGGTAGCGTTGCGGATGTTCAAGTTGCGGCATTAACCATGGCAATTTTTTTGAATGGTCTCAACAGTCAAGAAACAACAGCGCTTACGCTCGCCATGCGTAATTCCGGCGATATTCTCACATGGGAGGACTTTGACAAACCTATTGTTGACAAACATTCCAGCGGCGGCGTCGGTGACAAAGTCAGTCTTATGCTGGCTCCTCTATTGGCGGCTTGCGATGTTTATGTTCCAATGATTGCCGGTCGAGGTCTCGGGCACACCGGTGGAACAATTGATAAATTGGAATCTATTGAAGGCTATAATACTCAGGCGGATATAAATTTGTTTAAAAAGACAGTCAAAGAAGTTGGTTGCGCCATTATCGGACAAACTTCAAATTTGGCGCCGGCAGACAAAAAAATTTATGCCATCCGTGATGTGTGTAGCACGGTCGAATCCATCCCTTTAATTACCGCCTCTATTTTATCCAAAAAACTTGCTGCCGGTTTACAATATTTGGTTATGGATTTAAAATGCGGAAACGGTGCCTTTATGGGCAATTTTGACGATGCCAAAATATTAGCGCAATCTATTGTTGATGTGGCTAATCAAGCCGGCACAAAAACCAGAGCCGTTTTAACCGATATGAATCAGGTTTTGGGCTGGTCTGTGGGAAATTCTGTTGAAATTAAAGAGGCTTGGGACTACCTCCGTAATATAAACATTAACAGCCGCTTGGATGTGATAACCAAAGAACTCGGCGCTGAATTGCTTGTTCAATGCGGCCGATGTCACTCTTTTGCCGAGGCCTTAGAACAGCTAAATAAAGCTCATACCTCTGGTTTGGCTTTAGAAAAATTTGAAAAAATGGTTCGAGCTTTGGGTGGTTCGAAAGCATTCGTTGAAAATCCGGAAAAATATTTGCCGCAAGCACAGCACCAGAAACCTATTTTTGCCGAAAAAGACGGATATGTTCAAGCTATGGACACCCGAGCTATCGGTGTGAGTATTATTAAACTCCATGGCGGACGCACCGTTCCTGGGCAAAAATTGAATTTGGCAACAGGTTATACTGAATTTGCGCAAATCGGAGATAAAATTGAAGCCGGAAAAACGCCTTTGGCTATTGTCCATTATAATAGCGATGATGAATTTGAAATTGCTAAAAAAGACATTCTTGCGTCAATTGAAATTAAAGACAAACAGCCACCAGTACATCATCCTATTCTCATGAAAATATAAAATTTGTAAGCCCTGACACTGAACAGGGCTTTTTAATTGTTTTTTAAGGTAAAAGATGATATACTGGTTCTATTATTTAACATAAAATAAAAGGAAAGAAAGATGGAAAATAAGCTTAGCAAAGGTCTCTCTCTCTCTCTGTAAATCCTAGACATTCGATTTCAGAGCGTTTTAAAGTTTCTACACATGGTTTTCGCCACTTTTTGAAAAAATTTGAGTCAGCTTTTCGAAGCTGTCATTATCGGGCTTGTCCCGATAATCTAGATACTCGGG
>JBNMLT010000155.1:0-2969 GCA_050874965.1 Alphaproteobacteria bacterium | reverse complement strand
GTTCAGAAGCAATCAAACGGTCTTCGTTTTGGTGAATTTCTTGCCAAAAATTGTCATCAAGTTTTAACTCAGGAAAATCATGTCCCAGCAAATCGACTTTTGTTTTGTCGGCTTTACCCTCCAGATAACGTTTTTGCTGTTCGGGCGTCAAGTTAAAATTGTATAGTTTTTTCAAGGTGTCAACCCAGTTTTGCACCCACAAATGCTCGCTGTCGGCCAAAACACCGTCAAAGTCCCAAATGATTAAATTTTTCATATTTTAATCCTTATAATATTATGTCTGTAACATAAAAGAATATAGGTGGAGAGTCAACTTGTATGTATTTGGATGTTGAAAAAATATAACTTATGCACCAGTTTAAAAAAATTTTCTTACACGATGCAAAAATATTTTATATAAAGCTTTATATGTGTTATGTATTTAGAGGGAAAAATGTTGTTAAAGGATTTTTTTTCAAAAATTCCCAACCGTTTGCGTTGGAATGTTAATTTTGTTACTTTTTTAGAAGTTTTGCTTGTTTGCATGCTTCCGTTTATCATGCGGTACGCCAATCCGGAATGGTTTATGGAAGGGCATTTTGTTGAAAATTTGCAATTGGTTATTTTGATTGTGGCTTTTTTTGTGGCGGTAAAAGCGTCAAACGACAAAAAAATGTTTTACGCTATAGCCTTAGTGATTGTTTTGCTGCTGATGCGTGAAACAAATTTGGGAAGAGGGTATTTTTGCGCAAAATATTTGTCACCGGAAGATATTTGCCGTTGGAAAAATCTAAAATATGGATTTTTTGTGGAGCCTTTGCGTGATTTGTATGGTTTGTCTATATTGTATTATGTTTGGCGGCAAAAAGTTTATAAAACGGTTGGACAATACATTTTAAAAGCGCCGCTATTTGTTTGGGATTTAATTATATTTGTGGGCGCGGCCGTGCTGGCTGCTTTGGCCGAAAGTCAACAAATTGATAATGAAATTTTGGAAGAATCTTGTGAAACAATAATGTATGTGGCGTTTTTGAATTGCTTATATCATTATGGATATGGCAAAACAGAAGAGCGTAAAAATGCATGAGTGCCAATAAAGCGCAAAAAACAGCCTTGATTCAAAAATCAAGGCTGTTTTTTTCATTCGATAATATGAAAGCATTGCAAAATCAGGCCAACAATAGCACAGATTAGCATAAAAAAGCCAATCATCAAACCTGAATAATTTGGCTCTATTTCGGGCTGTTCGTCGCGATGTTGTCGCAGTTTGTTTTGACGGGCTTTTCTTTCAAGATAAACGCCTATTGTCAAAAGTACAAGATAGCAGACAATGGCTGTGCTCCAAAAAATAACCGTAGCGTTCATAAAAATAGAGTTTAAATAATACTAAATTAGCTATGATTATAGACTATTTTCTATTTTTGTCAATAAAATAAGCAAAAAAAATAGCCGTAGGTTTCAAAACCTAGGCATTCTTTCAGTAACAGAGTAAACCGGCTTTTGTCAAAATAAAGCCTGTCGCCACAATCAAAAGCGCATAAACGCAGATGAAAGCTTTGGTAAAGTCTCCGCTGGTTTGCGACGCGGTATTGTTTGGTGAAACGGCATGACGCTTGTTTTCTTTGCGATCAACAATAATGCCGAAAGTGGCTGCGGCTGTGAGAGCGGCAAGTACCAAAATACCAAAAAATAATCCCATAATGTTAAAAAGATTTAGTTAAATAATTGATAAATAATTCAAATTCGCCACACAAATTAACACATTTTTTGGGATTGTCAACAGCTAAATACTGATGTAAGGTGAATTTTAATGATTACATGGTTGCGTGGAGGTGAGAAAAATGAAGAAGTTTTTGTTTTTTATGGTTGTCTGCTTAACAGCTTGTCATCAAGAAAATAATTTAACGACGGAGCATTTGGATATTACGGTGGAAAGTGAAAAAGCCGAAACCAAAATCACGGTGGATTATCCGCAAAGCCTTAATCATGAAAATTTGGAGGCTCTCAGAAAGCAGGTCGTGACATTTGTGTGGCCCGATTATTCTAAAAGTTTGGCAAACGGCGCTGATATTTTTAAACAATTCGCGGAAGAAAAAAATAAAAGCCTGTCGGCAGATAATAATTATGAAGCGGATATAAAATATATGTATAATGGAAATATTTTGTTGTTGGCGCAAAATGACCAATTTGCGACATTTATTATGGACGCTTATATATACACGGGTGGCGCGCACGGTATGCCGGTTTGGTCGTCCAAGACTTTGCGCAAAACAGATGGAACGATTTTGAATGATAAAATATTGAATGACAAAGTTAATTCCGCGGCGTTTAAAAAACTTTTGCGACAAGGCGTCAGCGCTTATTTTACGGCGGTAAAAGGTGCTTTTTACCAGTGTGATTTTCAGGCGAAGGATTTACAAAATGAGCTATTTGAAAATTATAAAGCCGATGATTTGCCTTTGCCGCAGGAAAAACCGTTTTTAACCGAAAACGGCGTGGGTTTTGTGTATATGCCGTATGAAA
Organism: Alphaproteobacteria bacterium; assembly: GCA_050874965.1. Classification (GTDB taxonomy): domain Bacteria; phylum Pseudomonadota; class Alphaproteobacteria; order RF32; family CAG-239; genus RUG410. The sequence continues at coordinate 467 of JBNMLT010000155.1, read as the reverse complement.
TTTCTTGGTACGCCAATGGGCGCATAGGCTTTGTTTTGCCATATTCTCAAATACGGGACTATCTGTCTGCAGAGGCTTTGAAATTGCTGAAAAATATTCATAAAACCGACAAAGTTGAAGCTTATGTTGAAGAACAGACTAGACAAAAGTATCAAGATTATTTGGCTCAGCCTGAACATAAAATCTGTCAATAAGATATTTGGAAAAGGTGTTTTTCCCTGTCATTCTCGGACGTGCTTTTACTTTCTTCTGTCATCATCGGACATGCTTTTACTTTCTTCTGTCATTCTCGGACGTGTTCCGAGAATCTAAAAAAATGATGTGGAATGGATCCTCGGGTCAAGCCCGAGGATGACGTAATAAAAAAAAGTGCCCGAGGATGACGTAATAAAAAAAGCGCCCAAGGATGACGATAATAAAAAAAGCGCCCAAGGATGACGATAATAAAAAAAGCGCCCAAGGATGAC
>JBNMLT010000154.1:0-2971 GCA_050874965.1 Alphaproteobacteria bacterium | reverse complement strand
TGTTATGGGAGTTTATTATGGAAAATATGTTATCTAAAGATGAAATTACCGCTATTGTTAATGGTGATCATGGCAATGTTTTTGCTGTGCTGGGCATTCACCGCAACAAAGGAACTAAAAAAGTTTTTATTAGAGCTTTTCAACCTTTTGCGACATCTATGGATGTTATTGACAGAAGCGGAAACATATTGGAAAAGATGGAAAAAATAGATGAACGTGGTTTTTTCCAGATTAACTTTGATAAAACAACAGATTTTGACTATAAATTTAGAATTGTTAATGATCAGGGACACACCTATGAGGTTGAAGATGTTTATCGTTTTCCTGCGACCATCGGTGATATTGATGAATATTTGTTTGCTCAAGGAAATCACCGGGAGATTTATAAAAAATTGGGCTCGCATCTTCGCGAAATTGATGGCGTTAAAGGTGTGGCGTTTGCTGTGTGGGCGCCGAACGCTAAACGTGTTTCCGTAATTGGTAATTTTAATAATTGGGATGGGCGAGTTGATGTGATGCGCAAACATATCAACTGCGGTGTGTGGGATATTTTTATTCCAGAGCTAGTCGAAGGCGAATATTACAAGTTTGAAATTAAAACACAAGATGACAGAATTTTAACAAAATCTGATCCAATGGGAACATTTGCCGAGGTTCGTCCGAACACGGCGTCTATTGTCTATGACATCAATCATTATCAATGGAATGATTCCGAATGGATGAAGTATCGCGAAAACAGTAACACATACGATCGTCCGATGTCTATTTATGAAGTGCATTTGGGGTCTTGGCGCCGTAAAGGAGATAACGGAACGGAGTTTTTATCTTATCGGGATTTTGCCGATAGACTAGTGCCATATGTCAGCAATATGGGTTTTACGCACGTTGAGTTTTTGCCGCTATGCGAACACCCTTTGGATGCTTCATGGGGATATCAAATAACCGGTCTTTTTGCGCCGACTTCTCGTTTTGGTACGCCGGATGATTTTCGTTATATGATTGATAAATTTCATCAGGCGGGCATTAGTGTGATTATGGATTGGGTTCCGGCTCATTTCCCTAAAGACGCACACGGATTGGCAGAATTTGATGGCACATGTTTATATGAACATTTTGATCCGCGCAAGGGTGAGCATAAAGACTGGGGAACAAAGATTTATAACTATGGACGGACGGAAGTTTGCAATCTGCTGTGCGCCAGCGCCTTGTATTGGCTAAAAGAATTTCATATTGACGGTTTGCGCGTGGATGCTGTGGCTTCTATGTTGTATTTGGATTATTCTCGCAAACAAGGCGAGTGGGTGCCAAATGTTTATGGTGGAAATGAAAATTTGGAAGCTATTGCTTTTATTCGCAAAATGAATGAAATGGTTTATACTCAGACCAAAGGGACGATCACGTGCGCCGAAGAATCGACCGCGTGGCCAATGGTTTCACGACCGGTGTCGGCTGGCGGTTTGGGTTTTGGTTATAAATGGAATATGGGGTGGATGAATGACACATTGCGTTATATCAGCCATGAACCTGTACATCGTAAATATCACCATGGATTGTTGACGTTTGGTTTGCTATACGCTTTTAATGAAAACTTTATTTTACCGATTTCTCATGATGAAGTTGTGCATGGCAAAGGTTCAATGCTAGAAAAAATGCCGGGTGATGAATGGCAAAAATTTGCTAATTTGCGTGCTTATTATGGTTTTATGTGGACTCATCCTGGTAAAAAGCTTTTGTTTATGGGCAATGAATTTGCTCAAGATTGGGAGTGGAATAGTGAAGAGAGTTTGCGTTGGTTCTTGCTTGATTATCCAATGTATAAAGGTATGCAAAATTGTGTGCGGGATTTGAATTTGATGTATAAAGGTAACGCGCCACTATATGAAGAAGATTTTGATTCTCAAGGATTTGAGTGGATCGACCATTCTAATTGTGATGACAGTGTTATATCCTATATTCGTAAAGGCCATAATTCTGATGATTATTTGATTGTTGTATGCAACTTTACACCGGTTGTTCGCCATAATTACCGTATTGGCGTGAGTGAAGCTTGCGCTTATCAAGAAATATTTAACAGCGATGATAAAAATTATTGGGGAAGCGGTGTGCGAAACGAAGGTCCACAACAGGCTCAAAACTATGGTGTGAACGGTCGTCCATATTCCGTTGAACTGGTATTGCCACCTTTATCCACCATTGTTTTAAAGCCAATTCGCTAATATATCAATAAGATGAGGAATGCAGATGAACAAAGATATAAAAGTTTTAAGCGGAAAGCCCTATCCGTTGGGGGCTACATGTGATGAAAAAGGTGTGAATTTTGCCTTGTTTTCCGCAAATGCTGAAAAAGTGGAGCTTTGTTTGTTTGATGAAAGCGGAAGCAAAGAACTTCGACGCTTTCCGATTATTGTAAACGATAATAATATTTGGCATATTTATTTGGAAGGTATAAAGGCCGGACAACTTTACGGTTATCGTGTTTATGGTCCATATGAACCTGCAAAAGGCAAAAGGTTTAATCCAAACAAACTGCTGATGGATCCGTATGCTAAAAAATTGAGCGGGGAAATTATTTGGAATAAAGCGTTATTTGGCTATGACACGGATAGCGCAGATAAAGATTTGTCATTCAGCACATTGGACAGCGCACCATATGTGCCTAAATCCGTTGTGGTAAATGATGAATTTGATTGGGAAAACAGCGAAACGCCGCAAATTGAAACGGGTAAGCGGGTTATTTATGAAATGCATGTCGGCGGTTATACAAAACTTCATCCCAAAGTAAAAGCCGCACACCGTGGAAAATTTTTGGGCCTGACGGCTAATAGTGTTGTTAACTATCTGAATTGGCTTGGAATTACAACAGTTGAATTACAACCTGTTTTTGCATTTTTTGGTGAAAAGCATGGTATGTACATTGATAATTATTGGGGGTATGAAACACTTTCGTATTTTGTGCCGGAATCCAAATATA
>JBNMLT010000153.1:0-2982 GCA_050874965.1 Alphaproteobacteria bacterium | reverse complement strand
TATAGACTTGCCTCGTTCGGCTATTGAGCAAAGTCGTTCCTTGTTTTATAATATAGAACGTTTGAATAAAGGCAGGTGTGATTGCTATTTGGATGGTTATAATTATACATGTAATTTTAAAGATTTGGGAGAGCAAAATAGAGTTTGGGCAACGCCGGTATATCGTTCTGTTTCATTCGACAAGCCAATTGAAACAGATGCAAAAATTTATGGCGTGGATTTTGGTTTTGATCATCAATTTAATATTCATAGTCAATTTGGTGTCTTTGGCTCATTCCGTGATGGAACATACGATAATAGCGGCAAAGGCGAGGGCGAAATCATTTCTCGTTATGGCAGTGAGTTGGATATAACCAGCATGCTGGGTGGCGCGTATTATCGTCATTACTTTGGCAACTTATTTATGAATGGTGCCGTTTATGGCGGTATGCAAAGCGCGGATATCAAAGCGGATAATGATGTTAGCGCGTCAACGGACGGGGTGGATATTGGCGCTCAAGTTGAATTTGGGTACGATATTCGCACGAGCAAGCGTTCTGTTTTGACCCCATCGATTAAAGCAACGTACGACTATATTAAGTTTGATGATATAAAAGACAGCACGGGGAAAGAAGTCAGTTTTGATGCTGTGCATGACATAGAATTGGAGGCAGGTATTAAATACGAATATCAGTTTAACAATGAACGTCAGCTTCCAACAACTGGCTACATCAAACCTTCAATTGTTCAAACAATTGCCAATGGGGGCGGTGTAAAGGTTAATGACACAACGTTTGATGAAACACTTGAAAATGAAACATTGGGACGTGTTGAAGTTGGCGTTGATGCTGAATTAATCAAGAATTTTTCTGTCGGCGCATTTGGAAATTATACGTTTGGCTCAGCTTACAAAGCTTGGGGATTAGGCGGAAACGTTCGATATAATTGGTAGAAACCTGAAAAGACTGAAATAAATTTCAGTCTTTTCTCTTAAATAAAAATGCTATTTTTGATTTATGGTGCCGTTTAAAGATTTTTCCGCTCTTTTAACTCTGTTTTAATCCGTTCATCCAAATCTTCAAGTTTTAGTAAAACAGATTTTGTCGGTTGGAATTTTTTTGCTCGGGCGACTTGTTTTTGCGCACCATCTAAATTACCGATGGCGTAGTTAAACTCTGCGGTGGCATAGTAGGAAGAAGCTTTTTCACCACAAATATCATAAGCCCGAGCTAGCAATTGCCAGCCGGTTGAAGAAGGCACGCTGATAAGAGATTGTTGTAACAGATTAGCCGCTTTTTGCGCCTGTTGTCTATTCGGGGCGTTTTCTAAAATGGCATGAGCTAAACTGATTTTCACCAGAGGCGAATTTGGTAATAACTCTCTTGTTTTTTCATAAGTGGCAATACTGGCGCTAACTTGTCCGCTTTCAAACAAAAACTGTCCTTTAAGCTCATAAAAATAAGGATTAGCCGGTTGCTGTCTAATAAGAGCGTCTATCTCGTCCAAAGCTTTTTTAATATTACCTTGTCGAAAGTTTAAAATGGCGTGGGCATAACGAGCCGGCATGTCATTATGGGCTAGAGGATACAAACGTTTTACTTTATTTTCATCCAACAAAAAAGCAGTTAATTTGGCTTTAACCAAGGCTAAAGAATTGTCTAAGGAATTTGCTGAACTGAAGTGGTTCCCCTTGGCGGCTTCCGTAAAATGGCTTATTCGTTCATTAGTCATCGGGTGAGTCCGAAAATAGGCGCTTTCCTCTATACCGCTGAGTGCGTTTTGTTTTTTGATTTTGCGCATAAAACGTTTTAAGCCGTCTGTGGATTGCTTTGTTTTAAATAAAAGTTTAACCGCACTTTCGTCTGCGCTACGCTCTTCTTCTATTTGGTAGTTGAGCATACTGTTTAAAGCTGAGCTTTGCGAACCTAAAATCACCGCCATGGCCGCATCGCCTCGTCCGGTTGAAACGGCTGCCGCACCGGCCGCCAACATGGAGCCAAGCATAACATATTGCATTTGTTCCATTTTTAATTTTTGCCGCACGATGTGTCCGCCCAAAATATGTCCGGTTTCGTGCGCAAGAATGCCGGAAAGCTCATTCGTGTCATCGATATTGAGCAAAGTCCCAGTGTTGACAAACAGATAATTTCCGTCACTCACAAAAGCATTGAGAGAATTGTCGCTGACAATAAGAATATTGTTCGAATTAAAATGGATATTAGCCGCTTTGAAAAGTGGACGCACAACATTTGCCAAATAATTTTCAGTTTCGGCGTCAGAAATTAAAGATAACCCCAAACTATGCGCTGTTCTAAAAGGAAGAACAGCGCATAAGCCTAAAAAGCACAAAATACAAATTATCCTATAAGTTTTTTCCACCATGGCTTTTTCTCCGGTTTAGGCTCTTCAACCGACTGCGGAGCTGTTTTTTCTTCACGTCCAAACGTTTTTCTATCTCGCCGGAATCTACGGCTGTGACCATTTTTACGGAACTTTTTATTTTCAGAACTTGTTTCCTCTGTTTCCTCATTTTCAGAGATATCCGTTTCGGTTTCTATATTATCGGCTTCATAACAAGTTGCTGCAGCTTCTTTGCAGGTAATTGGATTTGGTAGCTTTTCACGTTCAATTTTGAAATCAGAAACGTCTTTCATTGAAGTATCGCCGGCAATAATAATGTCAATTTTATATTGATCTTCTAGATTCGATACTTGTTTGCGTTTTTGATTCAACAAATATGCGGCGATCTCTGTTGGAACGGTAACCGTAATTTTGATGTTTTGACCACGGACAGCTTCTCCTTCAATGGCACGCAAAATTAAAGAAGCTCCGGATTCAATTGTGCGAATAACGCCATGACCATGGCAATACGGGCAAGTTTCATAATTACTTTCCAGAAAAGATGAATGCATGCGCTGACGAGAAATTTCCAACAGTCCGAAAATACTCATTTTAGCAATTTGAATACGGGCTCTGTCATCTTTCATAGCTTCTTTCATGCGT
>JBNMLT010000152.1:0-3031 GCA_050874965.1 Alphaproteobacteria bacterium | reverse complement strand
AGATACTGAGGCTGAATATCCGCTTGGGCAGGTAATCGGATCTGGTTCCGGATCTGGATCTGTTTTCTTAGAACATACGCCGTTTACCAGCTGATAGCCGCTCTGAACGCTTTCGGTACATTTATATTTAGAAGTATCATATTGGCAATATGAACAAGAGTAGCAATGAGAATCTTTGGCGCTGGCTAAGGTATAATCCGAGCATTGATAGGTGCATTTGCCGCAGACTTTACCGTTTGCCGTACCGTTAGAAGAAAAAGCTTCTCCGGTTAAGCAGTCGCTTTGGCTTTGATATATTGTGTAGTATCCCTCAGGACAGCTTTCATTTACTTTGCAGATACCGCAAGGCGTGCTGTTGCTGTCATAAGTGCCGTTAGCCTCAAAACCTTGGCCTTTAGCTTGGCAACTGGCTTGTGTTTCTTGGCAGGTGTTTTTATCTCCTGGCGGAGTTGTTTGAGTTACAAGCTTATAGCAGCTGCCGCAGCTGTTGCATTCGTATTTATCTTTGTCTTTTTTCTGACTTAAAATCTTTTGGCATGAAGCGTAATCATTAAAAATAGTTGTATTATCTGCGTCACATCTTCTATACCAACATGGATTATTATCTAGAGAGTATGCTTCTTCACATTCTCCAATTCCTTTTTCAGCTTCTGTTCTTGATTTATATTGACATCCGCTTACGTTTGGTTTTGGATCAAATCCAGTCATTTTACTGGTGCCGCAGCTTCCGTCCGGCAAAAAACAAATTTTGGCGGCAGCGTCTGATATGTTAAATAAACTTAACACATACACTAAACCCACCAAAGTTAAACATCGTTTTAACATTGATTTTCTCCTAATTATATCATCAAATACCAAAACAAAGTTTATGGCTTTGTTATGGTGGTTTCTTTAGGTAAAATATTTTCCGTAAGGCTGCCGCCGGTCGGAAAATCCCCAATTTTTACCTATTTTTATCATAACATAAGGTTCTGATTTTTTCAAGACATATAAAAAGAAGTATATAAAATTTCACATTTCTGTAATAAAAAAAGTGGCGTATCCGGCGAGGCTTGAACTCGCAACCTTCGGCGTCGGAGGCCGATACTCTATCCAATTGAGCTACGGATACTTTCACGATTCGTTATAATTTTTCATCTTTTTACATAATTTTACTTGACTTGTCAATGAAATGAATGTATTAACAAGCAACAAATATATGTTGAATTTTAACTTTGAGGATTTTTAAAATGGCTAAGAAATGTGATATTTTAGGCACCGGCGTTATGAGCGGCAACAATGTCAGCCATGCGAACAACAAAACTCGCCGCCGCTTTTTGCCTAACTTGCAGGTTGTGTCTTTGTTCAGCGAAGCTTTGAACAGAGTTTTCAAACTGAAAGTTTGCTCTAAAACCTTGCGTTCTATTGAACACAACGGCGGTTTGGATTCTTATTTAGAAAAAACTTCTAATACTAAATTGACAGAAGAAGCTAAAAAAATCAAAAAAACAATCGCTTCTAAAAAAGCTGCTGCTTAATCTGTTTAGAGATATGCAATAAAAAAACTCCGATATCTGAGAATATCGGAGTTTTTTGTTTTAGTGCAGGCAAATCGGATAAATAACATAATACAATGTCAATCCTATGATTGCTATGCAGCAGGAAACTGTTACAAACAAGCCCAGATTGCCAAAAGCACCTCTGTATGTCATTTTGCCGTCGCCAATCTCTACTATAGTGTCTAAGACAATGTAAATGTCAAAGACGGCCAAAATAACCGCGCTGACAGCAACCAAGCCGATAATGATTGTCAAATCAGCAGGTGCAGCAGCATGAAGCGCATTCAGGGTGAACATTCCGAAGAACCAGAGTATGCAACCCATAAAAAACAAACCGGCAACCATCGGCACTAGCGCATTCAAAAAGCCTTTCTTCCAGCCGTTGTTTTGTACCTCTCCCGAAAAAACAAACAGAATCAGCAACGCAAGGCAGGAAAGCAAAATGAAGTGGCTGAATGATAAAGTACACAGCCAACACAGTCCGCTGGCAAAAATCATTCCCAAAGTGGTTACGCCGACAAAAGTCAAAAATGTATAAACAGCTTTCATAAAACACAAAAATTTAAACGTTAATAATTTAATTACAAAGCCAGTATACGAAAATTTTTATTTTTTGTCAATAAAATCATTGCATTTAAATCTGAATCGTCTATAATGCAGCTATAAAATTTATTATTCATTTTTTAATTTTTGTGTATATGGAAAATAATAATTTGGCACTCAGCCGCATGGTATCATTTGTTATTGGCATTGTTTTCTTGGTAATTATGCAGGTAAACGGCATCTTGTCTTTTGCAGATAACTGCTTTATCGGAATTACCTTTGCTGTGCTGATTTTTACAATCGGAGTCCGCTGGGCTGTTGGCTTGACAATGTTTGCCAGCTTCTTTCTGCTGATGGGACATTATTGCCCGCTGGTCAGCCTGCATTCAGAAATTGACTTTTCTCTGATGAACGGAATTCAGTCGGCAATAGGACGCGGAATAAATATCTTGCTGAATGCCGGAATCTATTTGTTATTTGTCATAATAAGCATTTTGGCTGTATGCTTTTTGCTTATTTTAGGTGATAACCTGAGATACAGACGATTCCGCAGATAGCAGGCGATTTTGAGAACATTTTTTATTGACCCTTTAATTTTTATGATTATGGAAGAAAAAGGCTTTAACCAGATTCGGTTGATTATTGGTTTAATCGGTTTGGCAATGTTTATTTTTGTGGGGCTTTCAGGTGTAATGCCTGTAGTTGATGTTTGTCTGTTCGGCTTATGGTTTGCAGTTTTTCTGCTGATTACCCGCAATCTGAAGAGCCTCCCTTGGACCTTTGGCTTTACGGCGTTTTATATGACGTTTCTGTTTTTGGGATATCACTTCCCGCTGCTGGGCTGGGATGCTCCAGACTTGAAGATGCTTCCGCAAGTTGTTTTGTACGGCAATAAGCTGGCGCTGGTGCTTGTAAATGCGTTTTTGTATTTTCTGGCTGTCGTGGCGTTT
>JBNMLT010000151.1:0-3034 GCA_050874965.1 Alphaproteobacteria bacterium | reverse complement strand
GTTTACACCAGCTATACGAGCCAAATTTAATCTCCATTTACTTTCAATTAACTAATACATTCAAAAAGTTGATCACCACTTTTCAAAATTAAGCGGATTATAGGCGTGATATTTATCAGAGTCAACCCTTTTTATACATACAAATCAAATTTTTTTACAAAAATCAAACAACAATCATTTTAAACAGGGTAATTTTATTTACAAAACACCCAGTTTATTGTTGTAAACATTTCAATAGATATCATAAAATACCGACTTCAAGTCATTGAAGCCGGTTCGATTTAGCAGAAACTTTAGATGTCAACCAGACATTTTTATATTCCGAGAATTTCATCAATTTTATGACTAACAGCCTCAATTGTGCCTGTTCCGTCAACCGTACGCAACAGACCACGCTTTTCAAAAAACGGAATTGTCGGATAGGTTAAAAGTCGATAATTTACTAAACGATTTTGCACAGTAGCGCGATTATCATCCTTGCGTCGGCCAAATTCGGTTCCGCCACAAACATCGCACACGCCATAGACCTTAGGTTTTTGAAATTTATCGTGATAACCGGCTCCGCATTTCAAGCAAGAATAACGCCCCAAAATACGTTCCATTATGATTTCATCTGGAACTTGAATTTCTAGGACGCAAGTCAATTTAATTCCCTTTTCCGCCAACAAACTCTCCAACACTTCAGCTTGAGGCAAAGTGCGCGGGAAACCATCCAAAATAAAACCACGTTCACAATCAGGCTGCCCGATACGATTTCGCACCATTTCAATAATCATCTCATCCGTGGCAAACTCGCCTTTGTCCAGCAAAGCTTTCAAATCACGCCCTAAGGGAGTATCTTGTGCAGCGTACTCCCTTAACATTTCACCTGTTGATAAATGACAAATGTGCGTTTTTTCTTTCAAAATTCGAGCTTGTGTTCCTTTACCGCACCCAGGAGCACCGGTAAATACAACATAAAGTCCTTTTTTTATTTCAGACATTAACGCCCTTTCCTTTTAACCAATGCGGCTTTTTTCAAAAGTCCCTCATATTGATAAGCAATCAAATGCGACTGAACTTGACCAACAAAATCCATTGTGACTTGCACCACGATAAGCAGAGTTGTGCCCCCCAAAACAAACGGCACACCAACCTTGCTTATCAGTAATTCCGGCAAAATGCATAAGCAAACCAAATAAATTGAGGCAATTACCGTCAAACGAGTAATCACATAATCCAAATATTCGGCCGTATTTTTACCTGGGCGGATGCCAGCAATAAATCCACCATGTTTCTTCAAATTATCGGCGGTTTCTTGAGGATTAAACACCACAGAAGTATAGAAAAATGTAAAGAACAAAATCAAGAACGCATATAATCCTAAATATACCGGCTGACCATGTCCCAACATCTGGCTTAAACTTTGCACCCAAGAAGGTCCTTTTTCTGCAGACAAATTAGCGATTGTAATTGGCAACAACAGCAACGAGCTGGCAAAAATCGGCGGAATAACACCCGTTGGGTTAATTTTTAACGGCAAATGCGAACTTTCGGCCGCCATCATGCGCATTCCCATCTGACGCTTTGGATATTGAATAATAATTTTTCTTTGCGCTCTTTCAACAAACACTATCACATAAATCAGCGCCAACGCCATAGCCAACAACATCAAAATTGTCATAACAGACATTTGACCGGCTCTACCCAATTCAAAAGTTTGAGCCAAAGCATTTGGAATATTGGCCACGATGCCCACGGTAATAATCAAAGAAGAGCCATTACCCACGCCACGCTGAGTAATCTGATCACCCAACCAAACAATAAACATTGTGCCTCCAACCAAAGAAACAATGGCTGAAAATCTAAACGCAAAGCTATCAATCATTACCGCCGAATTGCCATTTGCGCCAGAAACACTTTCCAAACCGACGGCGATACCATAACCTTGAATAATGGTAATCAACACAGTCAAACATTTTGTATAATGGGTAATTTTACGATGTCCGGCTTCACCTTCTTTTTTAAGAGCCATCAAAGAAGGAATAACGGATTGTCCGAGTTGAACAATGATTGACGCAGAAATATATGGCATAATATTCAGAGCAAAAATCGTCATACGTTCCAATGCGCCACCGGAAAACATGTTAAACATACCCAAAATACCGCCTTGATTCCGACTAAACATTTCAGCCAAAACCCCCGGATTAATTCCCGGAAGAGGAATATATGTTCCCAGACGGAAAATAATCAAAGCCCAAACTGTGAACCAAAGTCTTTTCTTCAATTCATCGGCTTTGCTAAAAGCGGACATATCAACACCTGCCGCCATTTTTTCTGCTAATGATACCATTTTTTCATCCTTAAAATTTTAAAACAAAACATAGGGTTATTAAAACCCATTTGGTTTTAATGTAATACACTAAAATAAAATTTTTGCAACAAATTTATCTTTATCCTCAAATTTTATCTGTTTTACACATTAATAGACAATCATAGTTCCTTACGGGCGGAAAGTGCAAGCTGAATTGTTCCGTCATCCATATAATCAAGCTCTGCGCCAACAGGAATACCTTGCGCCAAGGTTGTCACCTTAACTGGAAATTCTTTTAAACGAGAAAGCATGTAATGCGCGGTAATTTGTCCGTCAATGGTTGCCGGCAAAGCCAAAATCACCTCTTTCACCTGCCCATTTTGCAAACGAAAAAACAATTTTTCCATATCCAAATCGTCAGGTGTCACACCGTCTAAAGCCGAAAGGATGCCCCCCAAAACATGGTATTGACCATGATACAGGCCGACTCGTTCCATTGCCCATAAATCTGCCACGTCTTGAACAACGCAGATTGTTTCCTGATCCCGAGCCATATCTTGACAAACATAACAGGGTTCTTTTGTGTCAAAATTTCCACAGACCGGACATTTTTTAACATTATCAGCAACTTCTTGCAAAGCTGCTATCAGAGGCAGCATTGTTGTTTCTTTTTTCTTCAAAAGCTGCAAAACAATACGCCGCGCCGAACGAGTTCCCAGCGCCGGAAGTTTAGCAATAAGT
>JBNMLT010000150.1:0-3041 GCA_050874965.1 Alphaproteobacteria bacterium | reverse complement strand
TTAATATACTTTTCTATTTTCCTCCTTTTCTATTTTTCATATGAATCATACAGACAAACGGCGCATTTTTTGCTCCTTTTTTTGTCGCCATAACCAACAACTCTGACATCTAGTATGGTGTAACCACCCTCATTATCCGAGATTTCTTGACATTTTGCCTGTGCGTCTTGTTCTGAAGAAACTGGCGCACAAAACTCATCGTGTTCCCAGTCTGTGAGGTACGTCTTCGCAATTTCATAACTGCAATCATGTGGCTCATTCTTTACCTCACAATACAAAGGTATAGAACCTTTTACGCACTCAAACGATTTTCCATCTTTATCTGTAAAACCATCACAAGCGGTTGTTAGCGTTTCTGAATCAGCATACTCACTACCCCAATCTCCTTTTTGAAACGCACCAAAATCTGCGCAGGTTAGAACAGAGCAAATTTCTTCATTTTCGCCGACAATAGCATCATTAACCACATATTTTGTCGGGTCCACGCCGGATTGCGGTTCACTTCTACCATTCGTATAATAGAAATGCTCTAAAGCATATTTATATACATCTACATTCAGTAGAGAAATTTGCCCATCCAATCTTACGCTATATTTTTCTGATGGCGTTATTTTACCGCTATCCATCTGAACCTTTCCACCATAAACTGCGATTTCAGAAAACACCGGACTAGAGGCTTGTCCATAAATGGCTATCTTTCCCAAAGATACATATAGAGCACCGGCGGAACCAGAAATTTCTGTCTTTTTAAAAGACCTTTTTGGACAAGCTGTATCAGAGCACCAATTCGTGCCAGTGCCAGTGCCTCTACCAATACCTCTAACCAAACTCACTGTCTCACCCAATACATATAAGCTAGCGTTATTTTCAAACTTTAAATTATTTGCGCGAATTGTTACATTATCCAATCTTGTTGAACCTTTAATCGTAACAGTTTCGGCTTCTATAGTTGAATTAAAAATGTATCCTCCAGCAAAGGTAATTGTTTTTGCTTTTAAATACAAATTGCCAATAACACCCTTTCCTTCGGCGGAAAACGAGCCTAATTCAATTTTTACTTTATCTGAAGATAAATTACTATATAAATTACTAAAAGTTAGATTCTGTTCTTTTATATAATTGGCATTACTAATATCGGTATTTCCAACCCATGCGTATTCATCTGCCCCAGTTAGTTTTATATTTCTTCCAGTGTGAGATAAATCTTTCGAGAAAATAAATGCAAATATATAGTCTTTTCTATTATATTTCCATGGATTTTTCTTATAATAGTCAACAAGTTCTTCTAAAGATATTTCATTTCTAGGTAAGAATGTCGTATTATCTAAATATTCATTACCTATAAAACCCGCCAATGAATCAAGACTATTTGGATCTCTAATGCAATTTCCTATCTTCTGAGAATAGTAAATGGAAACAGAATCTTTGCAAGCTTCATGAATATCAGTCTTCAACTTTTCACGAAATTCTGCTGTTAATTGATCTGCTCTCTTCATAAAGCTTGATTTTGTTTCTGAAGACCTTTGGTTTAGAATATAATTTTTTCCAGCTTTTATGTTTGCAAGTGTCACTGTTGATGAACAAGCTTCATCTGAACAAATTTTTCCATATACTTCATCCATAATCGTGGCAATATCTTTTAATCGACTGTTGCTACCCATAATAGACGTAATTTGCAAAGGTGTGCTCCAAAGATTTTTCAAATTTTTTAACTGATCGCTATCGTTATAACGACATCCTGTCGTTCCTGTACTTGCACTTTGCGGACATGCACCATCACCAAAAACAACCTTTTCAGGACACATATCAAAATTCTTGAAAAAAGGAATGAAATTTTCAATTTTTAATTCCTTTGTTGGATAATTACCTGCCAACTCAACACATTTGCCAGCAACTAAAACTTCCGTTCCGCTACAACCGGAAACCGGAGTTGACGTTTTTTTCACGCATTTGCCCGCGTCAATTTTATAGCCATCTTTAACATTTTCTGTGCATTGGAATTTAGTTTTATCATCAACACAAGCGGTGCAAGACCAACAATTTCTATCTTTTTTCTCGCTTTCGGTATAACCCGCGCACACGGCTTTTTTCACGCACTCATTTTGATCGTTTAAAATTTCACCAACATTACAGCAGTTATTATGTTTATCCGTCAATCGATCGGCAGGACACACGCAATCACTCAATGTCGGACTATAAACTTTTGGACTTCCGCATGTTGGCGTGCACTCTTCTTTTGTTGCGCAAGAGCCCAATCTTTCACACCATTCTTGTCCGGTTGGGCAGCAATGCGTCACACATTTATTTTCAGCAGGACACCACTCTTGACCGGTTGGGCAACAATGTTCCGCGCACGCCTGTTGCACCGCGCACCATTTTTGACCAATTGGACAGCAATAACCTTGATAGTCCAAATTAAAACCAGCTACCACATTTTTTTCATCAACGCAGACATGTTTTTCTCCGTTTTTTTCATATTCAAAATGTGCATAGCAATCTTTTTTAAATTTAAATTTTGCTTCAAACTCCGCAACTGTATAGGTTGTTTTGTCTATGCAAGCATCCTCTACTTTAAAATCTATGCTTCCAGAACCACACTCCGAGCTGTCCGGCAAAAAACAAACCGCGCTATACGCAGGCGCAATCATAGATAGATAGATAGATAGATAGATAGATAGATAGATAGATAGATAAAGCCGCTGGGACGCCAAAAACCGCCCTTTGCGAACATTTTTTTAATTTTACTCATTGTAAAAACTCCAATAAAATAAAAATAGTTAAAATTATATGCAGTCTTTTAAAATTATATTTTTAAAAACATACACTCCTACAATTTTAACATACCTGATTTATTGTAATTTTGCAACCAATAAACTACTTTTGGGCACTTTATTCACATTTTTGTAACAATTCTGCTTTTATGGGCGAAAATGTCCGTGATGCGGCGGCAGTGGGTGGGATGGCCTTGGATGCGGTGGTAATGGTTGAGTCCTTGGATCAAAATGATGTGGCGGCGCAGGCGGAAGCGGCGGCGCCGACAC
>JBNMLT010000149.1:0-3051 GCA_050874965.1 Alphaproteobacteria bacterium | reverse complement strand
TACAAAGATAGCATAAATGGGTTATGAGTCAAACAAAAAATAAAAAAGCTTGGATTTTATTCCAAGCCTTTTCAAGGTGTAAAACTTGTTTTATAAAAAGTAGTTACGCAAATAATCCGCCAAGTCAGCCGTGTTTATCCGAATTTGCTCCATTGTGTCACGATCACGCAAAGTAACGCTTTCCGGTTGCTGTTCAATTGTTTCAAAATCAACTGTCAAACATAAAGGTGTGCCAACTTCGTCATGGCGGCGATAGGCTTTGCCGATGTTTCCGGTATTTTCCAAAGCCACGCGACCAATACCCAATTTCATCAATTGTTTTTTCAATTCATGACATTTAGCCATTATTTGTTCGTTATTTTTTTTCAGTGGAATAATGGCCACTTTAATTGGCGCTAAATGTTTTTTCAGTTTCAAAACGATACGGCTGTTGCCTTCGCCTAAATCTTCTTCGGTATAGGCTTCAGTCAAAACAGCCAAAACACCTCGGTCAACACCCATAGACGGCTCAATCACAAAAGGAATAACCCATTTCCCGTTTTCATCTTGAATGCATAATTTTGTGGTTGATTCCGGATTGGCGTGGCAATGAGCTTCCAGCTGAAATTCACTTTGATTTTTGGTGTGATTGCCCAAATCATAGTCGCGGCGGTTAGCAATGCCTTCCAACTCTTCCATGCCATGTGGAAATTGGTATTCAATATCATAGCAAGCTTTGGCATAGTGAGCCAAATCATTGTCCGGTGTTTTATAGATGTTCATATGCTCTTTGACCAAACCTTGGTCCAGCCACCATTGAATGCGAGTTTCTTTCCATTTTTCGTGCCATTCCATATCTGTTCCTGGTTTTACAAAATATTCCAATTCCGCTTGTTCAAACTCGCGTACGCGGAAGATAAAGTTACGCGGCGTGATTTCATTGCGGAAAGATTTGCCGATTTGCGCAATGCCAAACGGCAGTTTGCGAGAAGTAGAATCGACCACATTTTTGAATTGGGTAAAAATGGCTTGCGCTGTTTCCGGACGTAAATAAGCAATATTTTCATCACACTCCACCGGTCCCACTTGTGTTTTGAACATCAAATTAAATGGGCGTGGATCGGTTAAATCTGTTGAACCGCAAACCGGACATTTGCCACCAATTTGATCGGCGCGGAAACGTCCTTTGCACTTTTTACAATCAACCATCGGGTCGGAAAAAGTGTCTTCATGACCGGAATATTTCAAAACTTTGCGATTGGTTAAAATAGCGGCGTCCAACCCTTCAACATCATCTCGTTCATAAACCATGGCGCGCCACCAAGCGGCTTTTAGGTTGTTTTTAAGTTCAACACCGAGCGGACCATAGTCATAAACACCTTGCATACCGCCGTAGATATCGGCATTTTGAAAAATAAAACCTCTTCTTTTGCACAAAGAAACCAATTGGTCCATTGAAGTCGCAGCCATAATTTAAATCCTTCTTTCTCTTTATTGTTTTTTAACAAGTTTGTTTTACTGTATAATTTTAGAAAATGCAAGAGGGATTAAAGATGAAGAGAACAAAAGTGGCTTTTGCTTATGATTTTGATGAAACGCTGAGCACAACATATATGCAAGATTATTTTTTGATTCCGGAATTAGGTATGAAACCTGAAAATTTTTGGAAAGAAGCTAATGCTTGGTCCGAAGCCAATGGGGTTGATCAGGTTACGGGTAGTATGTATTATTTTAAAAAAACGGCGGAAGAAACGGGCTTAAAGTTAACTAAAGAAAATTTGTTTTGCTGTGGCGAATTTATTGTTTTTTTTAAAGGCGTAAATGAATGGTTTGAACGTATTAACGCCTATGGCAAAACCTTGGGGCTGGATATTGAACATTATATAATTTCTTCCGGCTATGAAGAAATTATTGAAGGATGCAGCATTCGCAAGTTTTTTAAGGATGTGTATGGATGCGCGTTCGCTTATAACGATGAAGGTTTACCAGTTTGGCCGGCCAGAGTAGTCAATTATTCGGGAAAAGTGCAATATCTGTCGAAAATCAACAAAGGTTTGGGCAAATTTGAGGATAAGGCGGTTAATGATTATACACCAGATGACAAACGGCGTATTCCGTTCAGTCGAATTATTTATTTTGGCGACGGGCTGACCGATATTCCATCCATGCGAATGGTTAAAGATCATAATGGCACGGCTATTGCCGTTTACAAGCCTCGCAGCCACCATAAAGAAAAAGCTGTGAAATTACTAAAAGATAATCGGGTTAACTTTGCGTTGGCGGCCGATTATCGCGAGGGTAAGGAAATTGATTGCGTGGTTAAAACTATTTTGAATAAAATTGCTACTGATAGAGATTTGGAAGTTCTCCGCAAGCGGGAAGACCGTAAAAAAGAAGGTTGCGGTATTTAATTTTAGGCTTGTTCGAAAATTTTTATGTGAGCGGTTTGTGTTGCTATAAACCGCCTTTTTTATTGAAATTGAATTAATTTAAAAAGAAAAATATCCTTAGTGTTGCACAGAGCTGCCGTTTGCAGAATTGTGATATACAGTTGATTATTAATAACGGAAACTAATTATTTTTTTCGCATTTAATGGTGCTAATAAACCTCTTGACTTTATTTATATTAAAAATATAACAAAAACAATTAAAAGGGGAATATCTGATATGAAAAAAGTGTTGTTAATTCTGTTATCATTTTTGTATGTTAATAAAGTGGTATTGGCGGAAGAATTAAATATTAATGAATATAAGCAAGTATTGACACAATGTTATAATAATTTTGAACATAATGAAAAGCGTTGTTCAGATTGGAATTCAAGATGTTTCAATCATCTTCAGGCGGAGCAAGAAAAACTGCAGAAATGTTATCAGAAAGTTGCTGTTAGTATTTTTACGGAATTTTATGGTTTATCAAATGAAGATGCTATGCAACAATTTGATAATTATAAAAAATTTTTACAGATTGAGTATAAGTTTATTTATAGTGATTCAATTTATTGTAAGAAAAATAATTGTGGCATAGCACCGAATTTATATAGTGAATATGCCACAAGCCAAGGTTTATATAAT
>JBNMLT010000148.1:0-3167 GCA_050874965.1 Alphaproteobacteria bacterium | reverse complement strand
GCCATAGACGGCGTTAACCGGTGTGCCGTCCGGCGCGGTCATTGTCGGTAAAGCGTAAAAAGCCCTAAAAATATATCCTGAACCGTCAATCAAACAAATTTTTGCCATTTTATTTTCTCCTTAGTCGCCGATATAACGACTTTTTAACTTTTCGCCAAGTATTAAAAATAAAGGTCGACAAATTTGTTTATAAAAACTTCTTTAACTTATTTTATATATAGTGCGGCTATAAAAATAT
Source organism: Alphaproteobacteria bacterium (assembly GCA_050874965.1). GTDB lineage: Bacteria > Pseudomonadota > Alphaproteobacteria > RF32 > CAG-239 > RUG410. The sequence goes on along the minus strand of JBNMLT010000148.1, from coordinate 2,929 downwards.
TTGTCAATTGAAGGTGTGATATGCCGCAGAATCTTAAACAAAAAGTTCGCCGTAATTTGCAAAAAAGCTTGGTTTATATGGAAAATGCCATAAAAAAGACCAAAACTAAAAATTCGGCTTCCAAAAAATCCAGAGCAAAAAAATCTAGAAATTCCAAAAAGAAAAATAAGACCGGATCACTTTGGAAAAAGTTGTTTATTTTAGGTTTTTGGTTGGGGCTATTTTTGTTTATCGCGCTCGGTTTGTATGTGGCGTATTGTTACATGACCATGCCGGATATAGCTAAAGCGGTAGCGCAAACCAGACAACCATCCACAACAATTATGGCGGAAAACGGCAACGACATAGCCAAGTTTGGCAACGTGTACGCGGATGTGATCTATCCCGATAATTTGCCTAAAAATTTGACTAACGCCATTATCGCCACCGAAGACCGGCGTTTTTATAAACATTTTGGTTTTGACGTGTGGGGCTTCGGACGAGCCATGATCACCAACCTGTTTCGCGGCCGCTATGCCCAAGGCGCTTCAACCATCACACAGCAAGTGGCGAAAAACATTTTTTTAACCCCAAATAAAAACATCAAACGCAAGGTGCAAGAACTTTTATTAGCCTTTTGGCTGGAAAATAAACTAACCAAAAACCAAATTATGGCACTTTATTTAAACAGAGTTTATTTTGGTTCCGGCAATTATGGCGCGGAAGCTGCCGCCAACTGGTATTTTAACAAAAGCGCGACCGATTTAAACTTGCGTGAAGCCGCCATTTTAGCCGGTATGTTAAAAGCGCCGAATCGCTACAATCCCATTTTGAATCGTCAAAACGCCTTAAAACGCGCCGAAGTTGTTCTCAACAACATGCGAGAATGTGGTTATATCAGCGAAAAACAATTCGCTTCCGCCAAAAATTCACCCATCAACGACGGGCAGCAATATCGCGTTAGTGGCGGCAAGCATTTTGCGCAATACGTTTATGATGAAGTAAACAGTTATGTTGGAGAGCGCTCGGTAGATGTTAACGTGATGACAACACTTGATCAAAAACTACAAGAAACCGCCGAAAAAATCTTGCGTTCGCATATTTGGGGCGCCAAAGGCAAAAATGTAAGCGAAGGCGCAATTGTAATTATGGACTATAATGGCGCAATTAAGGCCATGGTCGGTGGCCTGGATTATAATCGCAGCCAATTTAATCGCGCGGTTCAGGCTGTCCGTCAGTCCGGTTCGGCATTCAAACCATTTGTTTATTTAACCGCCTTGCAATACGGATTTAGTCCGGACAGCGTTGTAAATGACGCACCGTTAAAAATAGGCAAATGGCAACCGGCAAACTACAGCAAACGTTATTATGGCAATGTCACATTGGATTATGCCCTAACTCATTCCTTAAACGTGGCAACCGCCGCACTTTCGCGCGAGTTATATTTAAAAGATATTGCCGCCAACGCACATAAAATGGGCATCAGCACCAAAATTTCTTTAACACCGTCAATGGTTTTGGGAACAAACGGCGTTAAAGTGATTGACATGGCGACAGCTTATGCAGTTTTAGCCAATGGCGGCTATGCGGTTTGGCCACACGCCATAAATGAAATTTCGAGCAAAAACGGCCATCAGCTTTATGTGCGACAAGCAGATCGAAAAAAACAAATTATAGACAATAAAATTGTGCAACAGCTGACAGAAATGCTTAGCCACGTTATAAATCGTGGCACCGGTCAAAAAGCTAAATTACCGTATTTTGCCGCCGGAAAAACCGGAACAACGCAAAATTATCGCGACGCTTGGTTCGTGGGCTGGGGAGGTGGTTATGTGGCGGCCGTATGGGTTGGCAACGACAATGAAAAACCAATGAACAAGGTTGGCGGCGGTACCATCCCAGCAGAAATTTGGCACGATGTAATGTTGGCTGCGCACAATATAAATCCATTGAATGATTCGGAAAATAACGGTATTGACGCGCTGATTGACGATAAAGTTGGTTCTGATAGTATTGGAGATTTAATTGAAGAGGAAAATCTTGATGATGACAATAAAGCCCCAAGCACCTCGACACCATCCACTTTAGAAGGTCTGCTAGATAGCATATTTTAAAGCAAAATCCCCAAAGCTTAAAACACTTTGGGGATTTTACTTAGCGAATTTGCGCTAAAAAAGCCTCAAACTTGCGTTCAATCTGCGGAAAGAACGGGCGTCTGTAATTCAAATACAAATTCAAATCCGCGCGAAACTCCGGAAGAAACAACTTTTCTTCCACAGCAAGAACATGAAACGATGTTTGAGCAATATAAAAGCGACGAAACGCCGTCATACCATCTTCAAACAAATATTTTTCATTGTCCACATCGGCAAAATTGTGAAAGTCGATGTATTTCATCAACAAATCATGCCCATAACCGGCCATGGCATCCTCGCAAAGCTGAGCTTCATACATCGAGGCCAAAACCCAGTGTTCAATGTATTCCATCAAAACCGGTTTCATTTCCGGCTTAAATAAAATCCATTGGTTACGTTCGGATAAAGCGTGATGCGAAAGATACTCATCCCGAATTTTTTCATACCCAAGCTGAAATAAAGCAAGTTCATCATTAGGTTCCAAATAAAAATTCGGCTTTTGCACACATTTGAAAAATTCATCCTTTTTTGCAGGATTGTTCACAATGTCCTGACTGATGGCACCACCAAAAAAATTACTCATAATTATAAAAAAAATTAATGATTAATAAACTCTTTAAGTTTACATATTTTGTCCATTTGTGTCAACTTATTTTTTTTGTAAAGGATAATATTTTTTTAACTAATATTTATTACAATTTTTCTGAAAATTCATTATTTTTAAGAGGAAAGAAAGATGAAAAAAAAGCTTAGCAAAGGTCTCTCTCTCTCTCTGTAAATCCTAGACATTCGATTTCAGAGCGTTTTAAAGCTTC
>JBNMLT010000147.1:0-3239 GCA_050874965.1 Alphaproteobacteria bacterium | reverse complement strand
GTTCCGGTTTCGGTTGAGGTTGCGTTTTCGGCTCAATCTTTGGTTCCGGTTTCGGTTGAGGTTGCGTTTTCGGCTCAATCTTTGGTTCCGGTTTCGGCTGAGGTTGTGCTTTCGGCTCAATTTTTTGTTCCGGTTTCAACTGAGGTTGTGTTTTCGGCTCAATCTTTGGTTCCGGTTTCGATTGAGGTTGCGTTTTCAGCTCAATTTTTTGTTCCGGTTTCGGTTGAGGTTGCGTTTTCGGCTCAATTTTTTGTTCCGGTTTCGGCTGAGGTTGCGTTTTCGGCTCAATCTTTGGTTCCGGTTTCAGTTGAGGTTGCGTTTTCGTCTCTGCTTTTATATCTGTATTTGAGTTGCTTTGAGTGGTATTGTTTTGTTTTTTTATTTCATTAATTTTATTGAGACTTTTGTTAATTTTATTTAACAAAGATTCTTGAGGAGCTTTATTATTCGCTGACTGGCTCAGGTTTTTTGTTAATTTAGAAGTGGTTTCGTTAATTTTATCACTAAAATTTTTGAGTAAGTTATTTTTTTCTTTTTTATTCTCTGGTTTGGCTTGAACTGAAGAATTTATCGGATTGGAAACCAATGGTGCATTTTGCACTTTTGGCGAATATGCCATGTTTGTTTGGTCTTCAACATCAACATCTTGAGATACCACCACTTTAACCGTGTGACGCGGTGTGGATTGAGCCAGAGTTTGCGCTAGTTCTTGTTGAGATTGCGTAATCGCTTGAACTAAAAGTTCTCCAAACGCTTTAATGGCTTCCATTTGCTGAGAATTGTTTTCTTTTAGAGCTTCTGTTATGGAATTTGCTATGGCTATGGTGGAAATTTCTGAACCGCTATTGGTTGCTACTGTTGACAAGTTTGCTGCGGTGTTTATATTTGCCAGTTGTGATAAACCGGAAACACTAAAGTTTTTATTTAAGGCGGAAACAATTTGCATCATATCTTCATGACGGTTATTGTCATTTTCTTTTAGCGCTTGAGTTATGGCATTAAGATATGATGTGTCAAAATTGATATTATTAACCGTTGTCGAATTGTTGTTTTGCAAATTTTGTTGCGCCGTCGGAGTTGTAGGACAAAGTTTGAGTTTGAAGCGAAGACGACGTATTATGCTGTATTAAACTGGCAGTTAAATTTTGCAGGCTTGCTGTATAGGCGCTAAAAGACTTATTGAGCATCGCAGCTACTTCTTCCATGCCATTGCCAGTGCCAGTGGGGGTAACATTGTTGCTTTGCAGAGCAGAAGCTAAAGAGGTGGCCAGACTTTGTGCGAAATCTGCGCTTAAAGTTAGTTCTCCGCCACCGGAAGAGCTGTTTGGCTTTAAGTTATCAATGGATTTTTTTTCTTCTTCCAGATTTTGCGCAATTAATTCAGAGGTTTCTCCAGAACTAATTCCTTTATTTTCTTCTAGCTCTTTGATATGCTCAAGCAAAATGCGACCGCCCGGAATTGTTGTCATTAAGCCTTTTATTTTTTCCGGCATGGATAATAAAGTTTGGTCAAATTCTGCTTTTTTATTGGCATTAAATATGTGTATTTGATGGAAAATGTTTAAATAGCGTTGAGCAACGAGAATTGGATCTTCTTCGTCTTTGCCGTTTGAATATTCTGTTTCATCTATTAGATAATCGTCAGCCACCTTTTTGCCTCATGCTAAAAAACAAATTTACTCTCTTTATTATAACAAAAGAGAGTAAATTTCTTATTAAAATATAGGCGATAATTTATAAAAAATTATAGGTTTATGGCCACAATTTTATGAATTTTAGTTAAATCGCTGTTAGAAAAGTTTGTCCTTTCATCAGGATTCCAACGCAAACCGTAAAGCTGACCATTTTCATCTTCTCTAACGCTGATGAGTTTTGTTTCAGTTTCAGAAACATAATAAATGGCAATGTCTCCGGCGCTGACAACTTCTGTCTTGTCAACAAATAAAATGGCGCGGCTAGGCAACAGCGAGCCTAAACGGCGGGTGCATAAATTAACAGCATAGGCGTCCGGTTTGTTTTGTAACTGGATAGGGCAAACAACTTCTTTGATAACATTTGCTTTATCAATTACAATATCTCCTTCGGCATTACTTGTGCCATAAACAGGCAACATGATTGTTTCTTCTTCATTATCCATAGCAGGGGCATTGGCGTAACGAGAATTGTTTAGAAGTTTATAACGTGTTTCATTGTGCTCAATAATATCTTCAAGAACACCTTCTGTTTCTAATTTTTTGATTTCTGATTTTAATTTGTCAACACTTAAAGACAAGGCTTTTGCAATGTTATGATATTCTTTGTCAGAAACTTCTCTTTGTCCCATTTCGATACGGTGATATACAGACAAGGTCATATCCGCGCTTTCAGCGACTTCAATCAATGTTAATCCTTTGTCTGTGCGGATGTGACGTAGACCAGCACCCAAAGTCTTTAATCCGGCATTTTGGTTGATTTTGCAGCGTCTTTCTTGTTCTCTTTTCCAGGCTTGAACAACATCTTGCTGAGAGTTTTGCTCGTTAACATATAAATCTTGTAGAGAACAATCAATTAGTTCGGCAACTTGAATAAGCTGTTCTTGGTTTAAGCGTCGGTAACCTTTTTCAATTTTAGAAATGGCAGACAAGCTAACACCCAAGTGATCAGCCAATTCTTGCATTGACATACCACGTAATCTTCTGTGCATTCTAATTTGATTTGGGAAAATAATTTCTTCCATATCTCTTTTCTCCATAAATAATATTTATTTTACATAATATTCACCATCATAAAAAAAGCAAGACAAAAAAGAAGTTGTGTACAGCCTGTTTTGGAAAAAAATAAATTGCACACAACTGAAATTTGTAATGAAAACAATAAATAAAGAGGATAAATACTGTCTAAATTTTTGAAAATTTTTAACAGTATTAGCCGAAATTATTTTTTATCTTTTAGATCTTTGGGAATATCCATTCTATTTCTTCCGCCTTGAATAAGGTTTTCTATTTCTCCCGCAGTGACTTGTTGTTGTGGCAACCCATCCTTTAAATTGAGTTGTTCCAAATGTTCGTCAAAATCTTCTTGACTGAAACCGGCCATGGCTTTTTGAGGATCCATGCCGTATCCCCAAGCGCCGTTTTTATCCAGAGGAGAACTGATTCTGCTGCGACTGTGCACTTCATCCGTAAAGCTATATTTTGTCGATTTGAGATAAGTACCGTCTTTTCGGCGAACATAAGATGACGTTTTGGTTTGTATTCCGT
>JBNMLT010000146.1:0-3312 GCA_050874965.1 Alphaproteobacteria bacterium | reverse complement strand
GGATAACAATGGTGTTGATCGCTATACCACGGAAGTAGTTTTACAAAATTTCAATAGCGTTTTGGTTATGCTGGATTCTAAAAATGGTGGCGGTGACGCTGCTCCTGTTGGCGGTAACGATGTTTTCTCCGCGGCTCCTGCTGCCGGTGGCACAGCTTCGGGATGGGATAACAGTCCGGCTTCTGCTCCGTCTGATTTGGATGATGATATTCCGTTTTAATCAGGGATTTTCCCCTGAGAGACTTCGGACACAAGCATCCGGAGTTTCTTTGTTTTAAATAGTGCGAGGTAAAAGTATGAAAGTTTTAGTTGGTTTAAGCGGTGGTGTAGATTCTTCGGTAACGGCTTGTTTACTGAAACAACAGGGATATGAAGTGATTGGCGCAACAATGTCTATTTGGGATAAAAACACGCATTTCAGCGGTGATGTTCACGCCGATTCTTGCTTTTCACCGCATGAAGAACAAGATATAGAGGCAGCGCGCGCACTATGTAAAGAATAGATGTTCCATATTATGTTTTAGATTGCTCAGCCCGCTATAAGCAAATGGTGTTAGAAAACTTTAAGCATGAATATAAATCCGGACGCACGCCAAATCCATGTGTGATGTGCAATTCCTATATCAAATTTAATGCTTTGCCGGAGGAGGCTAAAGCTCAAGGAATTGAATTTGACAAGTTTGCCACCGGACATTATGCGCAAGTTTGCTTTGATGAGGTGCGACAACGTTATGTGATTAAACGAGGGGTGGATCACACCAAAGACCAGTCCTATTTTTTATATCGCTTAAATCAAACACAGTTGTCACGTGTTTTGATGCCTTTGGGTGGATTAACTAAAAAACGAGTGCGAGAATTGGCGCGTGAGTTTGGTCTGGAAGTTTCAGACAAACCGGATAGTCAGGATTTTTACACCGGTGATATCAATGATATTTTACAAAATGAACCGCAAATTGGCAATTTTGTGACACGTGATGGACGAGTTTTGGGGCAACATCAGGGAATTTGGCATTACACGGTTGGACAGCGGCGCGGAATGGGAATTTCTGCTGAACGTCCACTATATGTTTTGGGATTTAATAAAGATAATAATGAAGTTATTGTCGGTTTTGAAGAAGAGTGTGAGCGTTCCGGTTTGGTGGCCGCTGATTTATGCGGAGAAGTGGCTAATTTGTCATCTCCTATGGAGTGCGAGGCTAAGATTCGTTCGTCACAACAGCCAACTGCGGTAAAAGTTACGCCATTGCCTGATGGCAAAATTGAAGTCCGTTTTTATGCTAAACAAAAAGCTATTGCCCCTGGACAATCCGTCGTTTTTTATCATAAAAACAATGAAAATGATGAAGTTCTTTTAGGTGGCGGCATAATTGAGGCAAATTTAGCATAAGTTGTTTAGAAATAAGATATATATTCAGCATATTAGGGGGTATATTGGAGCGAAAAACTAAGAGGCAGGGATTTTTCCCTGTTTTTTTAGTTTTTTATTTATTTTTATATTAATTTCTAATAGATAATTTTTAATGATTTATTCAACTTTTTTTCTACATAAAAACAAAAAAAGAGTTATTTCTAACTCTTTTTTAATGGCGGGAGCGACGAGGCTCGAACTCGCGACCTCATGCGTGACAGGCATGCATTCTAACCAACTGAACTACGCCCCCAACGACAAGACATCTTATATACAATAAAAAATGATAATGCAAGAACTTTTTTTCATTTTTTTGAAAAAAAATTAAAACTGTGGAAAAATTAGAGATTTTTCAGGTATAACTTGATTATCTACTTGCATTGATAGTTAAAATATATCAAACTTCAAGCATTGTTGAATTGGATTTAGAATGCCTAAGTTTACAAATTTAAGAAAAAAGGTGCGTCGGCGCCGTATTGAAACTGTTTTGCTTGCAGGATATGCGGTTGCAGTTACTTGCGCGTTGTTTGTTTCTATGTTGAATAGAGAAAAAGCGCCTGAGGTTAAAAACTCTTTTGTGGACGAAAGTTATGATTTTAACAATGATGTTATGACACCGGCTTTTAATGATGAAAAAGATAATCCGTTTGATGTTTTATATGCCCAAGTTAACAGTATAAAGTTACTGAGTGATGATAACATCTTGATTTCTAAATATATGCTGACTCAAGATGGACAGACCAGCGTTGTGATGCCGATTCAACCAAAGCCAAAAACATTTGAGCAAGCAGGTAGTTTTGATGGCATATATCAAAAAGAGCGGCGCGTTTTGGTTGTATCTCCAGGAGATAATTTTATTGGAATTTTAACAAATTTAGGCATGGAAACAAAGAGTGCGACAAATGCCTATAATACGTTGAAAAAAGTTTATGACGCGCGAAATTTAAAAGCTGGACAACATATTGAATTAACTGCAACTTTTGATGTGCAATCAAAATCTTTGGAAGCTTTGGATACTTTGGTTATAGAGCCGGTTCGCGGAACACGATATATTTTGCAAATTAACGAATACGATCAATTTGAGGCAAGAGTTGAACAAGAGGAATTTGCCTATGAAATCAAAAATATAAAAGGAGTCGTTTCCGGAAATGTGAGTGCTTCGTTAAATAAATCCGGCGTGCCATACAAACTATGCGGAAAAGTAACACAAATGTTTGCTCATATTATTGATTTTAGACGTGATGTGAAAAAAGGTGATTCTTTTAATGTTAAATATGAAATAAATAAAGATTCCAGCGGAAATGTTGTGAAAGTTGGTGATATAGTTTATGCTTCATTTAGTGTGGGAAAACAAACCTATAAGTTATATCGTTATAAATCACGCAGTGGTGAAATCGGTTATTATGATGAAAAAGGCGGTGGTAAAAAAACAGGGTTGGATAAAAAACCTATGGCTATGCGTAACGCGCGTATTTCATCATTGTTTGGTTATCGACGACACCCTATCTATAAAACAACGAAATTTCATAGCGGCGTTGATTATGCGGCGCCTCGTGGCACAGCTATTTATGCCAGCGGAGCTGGAACGATTGAAATTGCGCGCTATGTGAACGGATATGGTAATTTTATCAAGATTCGGCATAATTCAGAATACGAAACGGCATATGGACATATGCAGAAATTTGCATCAGGCATGAAACCGGGAATTCGGGTTAAAAAAGGGCAAATAATCGGATATGTCGGCAGTACCGGACGCTCAACCGGACCACATCTGCATTTTGAAATTTTGCGGAAAGGTCAAAGAATTGACCCGCTAAAAGCAAAAGTTGCGACCGGAAACGATTTAACAGGAAATCAATTGGCTGAATTTAAGCGTATTGTAAAACAAATTGACAGTATTAAAG
>JBNMLT010000145.1:0-3347 GCA_050874965.1 Alphaproteobacteria bacterium | reverse complement strand
TCTTTGTTCGTTTTTGTTATATATGCTTCAATAGCCCGTTTTGCCAAGCTAATTGCAGAATTTGCAACAGATTTGTTTATTTCGGAAAGAGCATTTTCAGTCGAACTATTTATCCGACGTCTTATTTCTTTTTCCTTAACTGCTGTATTTTCTTTCAATATAGCTAAGTCATTCTTCTTTTGGTTGGCTATGTTTTTTTCGGCTTGTTTCAAAATTTGCGCAACTTCTTTATCAGCTAAGGCGGCGTTTTGTTCGTAGCGCGCTAATAATTCTTGTGCGTCATCCCGAAGTTTTACGGCAGCATCAATTTGTTGTTTCACATCATTGATTTTTTGATGCATAGCTTTTTTTAAAAAACAAAAAGCCGGTTTTGCTAAAACGCAAATAGCCAAAATAAACGCCATGCCAACCCAAAATTCCACATCAGCATAAAAAGGCACGTTTTCTAGCTGATGTGAAATATCCGGATTGTTTTTTTCAAAAACTTCAGACACGTTTTCTGCCGCGTCAATTATTGCATTTTGCGTAGCATCAATCAAATCATTGCCTGTTTGAATGGTTGAATCATTTGAAATATCTTGTATGGAATTACTTATAGCATCATTAGCCATTAGTTTCTCCTTTGTCAGCGGCAAATTTTTCAATATCTTTTTGGCTTATTTGCGTAAAACCCAACTTTTGAACCAACTCAAAAGCCAAGTTTTGCGAAAGAGCTTCAATTTGCTGTAAAGTTTCTTGCTTTTCTTTAGCCAATTTAAATTCACTTTCGGCAATTTGCTTATTCAACCGTTCATTAAGCAAGCGTTGTTCTTCGGCTAAAAAAGCTGCTGATTCTTTTTGATTAGCCAAAATGCTTTCGTTTGCTTTGATTTTTGCTTCATTCAATGCATTCTCATATTTCTCCAAGGATAATTTTGCTTGTTGGTTTAACTTTTCCGCTTTACGGATATAATCTTCCATTTTTCTTTTACGTTGCTCTAAAACATCGGTAATTTTTGGTGTAACAAAAATTGACAGCAAAATCCAAAGCAAGCAAAAGCTTAAAATCATCCAAAAAGCTTGAGAAGCATAAGTTGATAAATCTAATTGGGGCATTGAACTACCTTAAAAAGTTAAATAGATGATTAGATAATCATTAAAATAGCAATAACCAGAATGTACAAAGCAATAGCTTCAATGGAACCCATACCAATAAAACCAAACAAGGTAACATCTTTCTTAACCTGAGGATTACGACCAACAGTTTCAATCAAAGCAACCCATAACTTGGTTAAACCCCAAGCAGCAACAGTCATGGCCAAAGCACAAATACCGGCGCCAAGATAAGCTAAAGTTTTATTTTGCATAATTTCATTTTCCATTTTTAAGTTCCTTTCATTTAGTCAAGTAAAATTTAATGTTCATTACTTACTGCCATATTTAAATAAACGCAACTAAGTGTTGTGTATATATAAGCTTGCAATAATGTAACAAAAAGCTCAAACATAATGATTCCCATATCAGCAATCAATGGAATAAAGCCAAATATTTGCATTGATACAATGAATCCGCCCAAAACCTTTAGAATGATATGTCCCACGGACATGTTCACAGCTAAACGGATGGTTAAGCTAAAAGGTTTAGAAAGTAAAGAAATTGTTTCTATTGGAACAATTAAAGGTGCCATCAATACAGGAACGCCCTGTGGTAAAAAAGTTCTCAAATATCCTAATCCGCGTTTTTTTAAGCCGACAACAATATTCATTAAAAGGCAAAAGATTGATAATGCTCCAACCGCGGCAATATGCGATGTAAAAGTAAAACTGTATGGAAACAGACCCAAAATGTTTCCACCGGCGATAAAGGTAAACAAGGCAAAAACAAAAGAAACGTATTTTACACCATTGTTACCGAGAGTTTCCCCCATAATTCCTTGAATGAAATTATAAACGGCTTCTGGAATTGTCTGAGCCATTGTCGGAACGACATTTCTTTTTCTTAAACAAAATCCCAAACTTAGAACAATAACGGCAATTGTTATAAACATACAAAGCGTTGAATTTGTAAAAGATAAATCCACACCATTTATTTCAAATGGTACAATCTTTTTAATTTCAAATTGTTCAATAGGACTAGACATTATTTTTTCCCTTTTTGGATAGATTTATCTATTTCTTTTGCCGTGCGATAAACATTCAATATACCAGCCATACACCCAAATAAAGAAAATACAAGAATAAAAATGACTTTAGTCCCGAAAATTTTATCTAACATATAGCCGATAGACATCCCAACAAAAACAGCGGCCACAAACTCTGTCCCGATTCTAAAGGCGCTGGCAATTGCGTCATGTTTTGAAGAGGCATCATCAGAACTATGTTTCTCTCGCTGATGATCTTTCATTTGACGAATGCGCTTTTCTAAGGCTTCAATATCTTTTGGCGATGTTTTCATTCGGAAACAGATACCCCCATTTGAGAATATCTTGTATTTAGATATTGTTTTATGGCGCTAAAACTTGCGGCGGAATAAATAATTTCATTACCATCTTGTCCACTAAATAATAAGGCCGGCGTTCCTTGCATGTTTAATTGTTTTAAGCCTTGTTGCCGGTCGGAAATAATGGATTGAGCCATTTCGTCATTATGCAAACAGGCTTCAGCTTCATCATAACTTATGCCGTATTCGGCGGCATAAGTCCTTAAAGGTGTGTTGTCGCTGGCTAAATACCAAAATCTTTGTTTATCAAACAAGCGACTTAAAAAAGCGTGATAATTGTCTGGTGAAGAACATTGCAACAACAATGCGGCTTGCATGGATTTTTTATCTAGAGGAAAATTTACAAAAACAATTCGTAAAAGACCTTGCTTAACATAGGTTTCTTCCAATTTTGGAACAACTTGTAAATGAAAATCTGCGCAATGCGGGCATCCAAGTGAAGAAAATTCATATAATGTGAGTGGTGCATTTATGGCGCCAAGGGCAAATTTTTCTGAGGCATTAAGATGAATGTTTTGGGATAAAACTGTAGCCATCCCATTTTTTTCTGCGGCAACGGCGGTTTGTGCTTTTAAAACAATGTTTCCATTTTGATCAAGAACAAAGCCTTTATAACTAAAATAGAAATAGGCCGCGGCAAAGAAAGCAAGTATAAATGTTGCAGTTTTGCTTAAAGCTTTTATAAAATTATCCAAAAGAGCCTCCTAATTTTTTTTGCAACCAAACACGGCTTTGCCTAAATTTTCTAAATGTTGGCGCAAATCTTTGCTTTCCACATCTTTAACTATTTCTGTAATATAGTTTTGTTCTTCTTCAGATACAAGAAAATTTTTCAGGTTATCAATGGGTTTTTGAAAAAGTAAAAAATT
>JBNMLT010000144.1:0-3363 GCA_050874965.1 Alphaproteobacteria bacterium | reverse complement strand
ATCCGCAAGGTTCGTACAAAATATACATAGAAGGTGACGGACATGCTTTTAACGCTCAAGGTTATCCAACCAATAATCCAACGCCACAAAGCACTTTGGTTAGAGAAATTGCTTTTGGTGATCCTTCTCCCAATGTTATTTACCTTGCTCGCCCCTGCCAATACATTTTAAATGGTATTTGCAGCCAAAGGCACTGGGCAACAGCTCGCTTTGCTCCCGAAATTATTAACGCGGAATATGATGCCGTTCGTCAAATTTCCCCTACCCAACCAATCATTCTCATTGGCTTTTCAGGTGGCGCGCAAATAGCTGGTTTGCTTGCCTCAACCAAACAAGAATTAAATATACGAAAAATAATCACTATCGGTGGTAACCTTGACCATTTGAACTGGACAACTTACCACCATGTTCCGCCATTAAATGAATCGATGAACCTAGAAAATTATCGGCAAACATTTTTGAAAATTCCACAGCATCATTACGTTGGAGAAGATGATGATATTATTCCACCCTTTCTTGTTGAAAATTTTGTAAAAAACAAGACACTAGTAACCATTGTTCCAAAGGCCTCGCACAATAGCGGCTGGCAACAAATTTATTCTGAAATTTGGCAAGAAAACTAGATTTACTTTCGTTTTTTATAAAAAAGAGCAACCACCAAAATAAAATAAAAAAACGGTAAAGAATGTCCTCTCGGCCATAAGATGGTTTAATTCACATAACAAAGAGAAAACAGTCCTTACCTAACAGATATTTTATAATGCTAAATATAAAGTTGCAAATATTTTTTCTCGACATGTTTAGATTTTTTCCTCAAGCCCTCTCAGGGTTCGATTCCCTTCTGTTTAAAAAACAAAAGCACCCTACTGGGTGCTTTGTTTTTTGGAGCGGATGAGGGGAAGACTTGATTGCTACAAATCGCTTCACGTCGCTATCGCTTGCTTGCTTTTTGGCAATCTGCGCCTTTTCGGTTAAAATCTATCCACCGGATAGATTTTTTCCTCAAGCCCTCTCAGGGTTCGATTCCCTGCTGGTTAAAAAACAAAAGCACCCTACTGGGTGCTTTGTTTTTTGGAGCGGATGAGGGGAATCGAACCCCCGTTATAAGCTTGGGAAGCTTCTATTCTACCATTGAATTACATCCGCAAAATCAATGCTTGCATTAAAACGTAAAACATTAAACTTTGCAAGCATTTTTTTATCATTCCGCATTTTCATGCAACGGAATATTTGGTTTTTCTACACTATCTTCTTCCGCAGCAACAGGCTCTGTTACATTTACCTTCGACTTTGAATTTTGCACATCGACAACATCTGATTGAACGGCTGTGCCGTTTGCCACGCCATTAGCCTGTATATTTTCATCCGCATCATCTTTATCTAACGCCGCATTTAACGCGCCACTTATAATAGCAATCAAAAAATAGATTAAACAACAAATGTTGGCAAGTTTATTACTATTTGGATTTTCTACCACTACTTTACCGAATCTGTTTTCCTCCGTATTGCCTTTTTTAAGCATCATAACAAAAAAAGCAATTGAAAGCACAACCATAAACAAACTCGAAAAGATTATAGCATTACCACTAAGCGGCAATGTTTCCGCTTGATACCCAGACGATGATTTTCTTGCCACATCAATAATCAAAATAAGAAGCGGCGCAAAGAACCAAAACAGTAGCTTACCACTATGATTGGTATCATGCAAACGGCGGACGGATAGCGAAAGTGTCGCAATTGCTTGGAGGATTACATACAAAATATAAATTCCAAAATAAAAATAAAGTCCGACCATACCCAACATACCACCAATAAACGCTAAAAATATAAACGCAATTCCAACAATGTTATTGACAAGCATAAATCCCCAATAATCATATTTGCTGGCACGGGTTTTAAAATCAAACATCTTTTTGAAAGTATCAATAAAGATAGTTTTTAAATTTTTTGCCACTGTTTCGTTTTTTATATTTTCAATCATTTTTATTCCTCTTCTATTTAGGACAGACGCGCCACGGGCGACAAATATTTTGAGGTTGGAGTGGCACAACTTTAATTTTACTTTTTTTGAATATATACCCACCAGCGCTGTTGTCAATATTTTTCCCCGCCGCTTTAATTTCACCTTGTTTAGAAAATTCAATTGAATCCGCATAGACACACTTTTCAACATTACATCTCAAATTGATATAATCCATATTTGTCTTAGCACCGTCGTATATTCCTTTTAACTCTTCTTTTTGCTCCTTATTCAA
Organism: Alphaproteobacteria bacterium; assembly: GCA_050874965.1. Lineage (GTDB taxonomy): Bacteria > Pseudomonadota > Alphaproteobacteria > RF32 > CAG-239 > RUG410. The sequence goes on along the minus strand of JBNMLT010000144.1, from coordinate 1,108 downwards.
AATTTTAAGGTGCAAATTTTCTTGCCACACTGAAACTGTAAAATTATCAGTTTTAATCGGCATAAGCACCAGTTCGCCATTTTTATTCCGCAACGCAACACCCTCGCCTTTTGGCGCAAAAACCATATTCGGACACGCCCCAAAAAACATAGAGCTCAGGCCGAGCAAAATCGGCAACATTCCCCACAAACGCCATTTTCTTTGCCATACACATAACCACCAGCCGCCACAAACAATAAAAGCAAATCCCCAAAACGGCAATGAATCAACATAAGCAACACTATGCGGCAAATTGGCCACAAATTCGGTGATTTTATTTAATAATTCCACCCCATAGCCAAGCACTTTCAAAGGATATAGAGACAAACCAAGCGGCAAAGTTATTAAACAAGCCAATATCAATGGCATTAAAAATAAGCCAATCAGCGGCCCCGCCAACAAATTTGTCAAACTTGTATACACTGACACGCGGTGAAAATGATAAATTGCAAATGGCATGGTTGCCAAACTTGCCACAAAATCGCAAATTACAATTCCAGCTAAATAAAAGAAAATTTTACTAAAAATGCCTCGATTTACCGACCATAAAGAAATTTTTTTAGCATATTTTTCATAAAAAGCTATCAAAGCGATCACCGCGGCAAACGACATTTGAAAACTTATTGAAATCAGTGCTTGCGGAAAAATTATCAGCAAAACCATTCCGGCAAAACAAACCATGCGCATGGAAATTGCCCGTCGGTCAAAGATTACGCCAAACAAAACCACCGCCGTCATAATAAACGCACGCTCTGCCGGAACCGCCATACCAGAAATAAACAAATATAAGGCACTAAAAAGAATTGCCCCAAACGCCGCTATTTTTTTGACATCATAACACAAGGCAACATGCGGAAACAACGCCAACAAAAAGCGCAACAGAAAAAACACCAAACCGGCAATTGTCCCCATATGCAAGCCAGATACAGACAAAAAATGCGCCAATCCAGAATCACGATAATTGTCTGTTATTGTCTTTGGCGTGAGACTTTTTTCACCAATCAACACCGAATCCACAACACCGGCTTCATTCGGAGGCAAAATTTTTGCCACATCATCCGTAATTTGT
>JBNMLT010000143.1:0-3410 GCA_050874965.1 Alphaproteobacteria bacterium | reverse complement strand
TGCACCGCGGCTTGCTTTTTGCAGCGCTTTGTGAAAAAAGAAACCAAGTGGGCGCATATTGATATTGCCGGTATGGATTTAGTTGAAGAGCCGAAACCTCTGTATCCGAAAGGCGCCAGCGGCTACGGCGTGCGGCTGATAAATCAATTTATCAACGAATTATAAACTTTAGATGAAGATTTTACTTGAAAATTTCATCTTTAATGCTAAATTAAGCCCAGTTTTTGAAACTATATGCCCGTGCGGGGCTGTCCGCACAACACTTTGACTTAGGAGAATAATAATATGGTTGTTCGCGTTGGTATTAATGGATTCGGTCGTATTGGCCGTTTGGTTTTCCGCGCTGCTCAGGAAAGAAATGATATTGAAATCGTTGGTATTAACGATTTGATTGATGTTGATTATATGGCTTATATGCTGAAATATGACACAATGCATGGTCGTTTCAACGGTACAGTTGAAGTTAAAGACGGTAAATTGGTTGTAAACGGCAAAGCTATCCGCGTTACAGCAGAAAAGAACCCTGCTGATTTGAAATGGGGTGACATTAAAGCTGATTATGTTGTAGAATCTACAGGTTTGTTCTTAACAAAAGAAAAATCTCAAGGTCATATTGATGCTGGTGCTAAATATGTTGTTATGTCTGCGCCTTCTAAAGATGACACACCAATGTTTGTTTGCGGTGTTAACACCGATTCTTATGCTAAAGGAACTCAGTTTGTTTCTAACGCTTCTTGCACAACCAACTGTTTGGCTCCAATAGCTAAAGTTTTGAATGATACATTTGGTATTAAAGAAGGTTTAATGACAACTGTTCACTCCACAACTGCCACTCAAAAAACTGTTGATGGTCCGTCTGTAAAAGATTGGAGAGGTGGACGCGCCGCTTCTGGCAACATTATTCCGTCTTCTACCGGTGCGGCTAAAGCTGTTGGTAAAGTTATTCCGGCTTTGAACGGTAAATTGACAGGTATGTCTATGCGCGTTCCAACTTTGGATGTTTCTGTTGTGGATTTGACAGCCAATTTGGTTAAACCTGCTACATATGAAGAAATTTGCGCTGCTATGAAGAAAGCTTCTGAAGGCGAATTAAAAGGCATTTTAGGCTACACTGAAGATGCTGTTGTTTCTTCTGATTTCTTGGGTGATTCTCACACATCTATCTTTGATGCCAAAGCAGGTATTCAATTGACAGATACTTTTGTAAAAGTGATCAGCTGGTACGATAATGAATGGGGTTATTCAAACAAAGTTTTGGATTTGATTACCCACATGGCTAAAGTAAACGGCTAATTTTTAATTCCCCGCATCAGGTGAAAGGTGGTTGTTTGTGACTGCTTTTTGCTTGGGCGGGGAGAGTTTTTTTATATAAATATGTAAGGAAAAACAATGCAAGGATATAAAACTATTGAAGATTTAGGTGACTTGAACGGCAAAGTGGTTATGTTGCGTGCTGATTTGAATGTGCCTATGGATGAAAATTTTCATGTAACAAATACAGCTCGTATTGACCGTACGGTTCCAACAATTAAATTGTTGATGGAAAAAGGTGCAAAAGTTGTGGTAATTTCCCATTTTGGCCGTCCAGAAGGTAAGGGTGATGTTAAAAATTCTTTGAGCCACGTTGCACCGGAATTGGAAAAAGCTTTGGGCAAGCATGTTGTATTTATTGATGATTGCATAGGTGAAAAAGTTGCCACAGCTGTAAAATCCATGAAGGCTGATGAAGTCTTACTTTTGGAAAATTTGCGCTATTACAATGAAGAGAAAAAAGGCGATGAAGCTTGGGCGGCTGAATTGGTTAAACCTGCCGATGTTTATGTTTCCGACGCTTTCTCAACCGCTCACCGCGCGCACGCTTCTATTGTGGCTGCCGCGAAATTGCGTCCATCTGCAATGGGTTTGTTGATGGCTGAAGAAGTAAACGCTTTGACCACAGGTTTGAACGATCCAAAACGTCCGTTAATGGCTATTGTCGGCGGTTCTAAAGTTTCTACAAAATTGGATTTGTTGAACAACTTGGTTAAAAAAGTGGATAAATTGGTTATTGCCGGCGGTATGGCTCATACTTTCTTAAAAGTTCAGGGCGTAGACGCAATCAATGAAAAGAACTCATTGGTGCAAATGGATATGCTCGATACAGCTAAAGAAATTTTGGCTACTGCAAAAGCAAATAACTGCGAAATCATTTTGCCGGTTGATATTGTTTCGGCTAAAGAATTTGCCGCAAACGCCGAACACGCAACTTATGATTTGGATAAAATTCCGGCTGACGGCACTTTGCTGGATGTTGGTGAAAAATCTATTGAAAACATCAATAAAAAACTTGATGAATGCAAAACTTTGGTTTGGAACGGTCCTTTGGGCGCGTTTGAATTGAAGCCTTTTGACAACGCTACAAACAAGGTTGCTCAACACGCTGCAGCTTTGACTGAAGCTGGTAAATTGACCTCTGTTGCCGGTGGTGGCGATACGGTTTCTGCTTTGGCAAATGCCGGTGTTGATACAAAATTCACATACGTTTCAACCGCTGGCGGCGCTTTCCTTGAATGGATGGAAGGTAAGGAATTGCCAGGTGTCGTGATTATGAAAAAATAATCATAATTTTTGATTTTTATAATTACCCCGCCGAGGTTCTGCACTTCCGGCGGGGTTTTGCATATTTAAATAAAATTTGTTGCAATGCTTTTATTGGTTAGTTATATTAACACTGCAAATCAGAGATGATTTGTGGTGTCTGAAAAACATCTTAACTGTTAAATATATCCCTTTCGGGGGAGTGCACGAAATAAGCGTGTTAGCAATAATACGGCGAATAAGTGCGACTGACACAGTTATAGTTTTTCAGCTCCTCCGCCTTGTTATATTTTTAGGCGGTTTTTTTGTAATAAAAATGGAGCTAACAATATGAAAATAAAACAAAATCAGTCAGGCCGCAGTATGATTGAAATGCTTGGTGTTCTGGCTATTATTGGGGTGTTGTCTGTCGGCGGTATTGCCGGTTATTCCAAAGCGATGACAAAGTTTAAAATCAATAAAACGATAGAGCAAATTTCTCAAATTGCTACAAACGTCAGAACGCTTTATGCGCAGCAAAAAGATTTTTACGGTTTGAATAGTATAACAGCCATTGAAATGGGTGTTATTCCTGATGATATGTCAACAACAAATTCAGGGAATGAATGGGAACGGATTAAGAATGTTTTTGGTGGACGTGTTGATATTTATGGATATAAAGATTCTTTTGAATTGTGGTTTTGGGGACTTACAAAAGAAGGATGTATGGCCGTTGCAACAGCTGATTGGGGAAAATCTTCATCAACGGGTTTGTGCTATGCAGGTAAATCATCTATCTGGTGGGGTTGGATGGGAAGATTCTGATGGAGGCTATAGTGGTTTAACATTAGTTG
>JBNMLT010000142.1:0-3419 GCA_050874965.1 Alphaproteobacteria bacterium | reverse complement strand
GAATATAAGGCTCAAACGGAATTGGCAAAACAAGAACTGTCCGATGGCGTGTTGCGTCCAATTAAAGGGCTTCCGGAAAATATAGACGAATATGATGTTGTGTTCGTAGGCTCGCCTGTTTGGTGGGGAACAATGGCGACTCCGGTGCACACATTTCTTTCTTCTGGTGTTTTAAAGGGAAAAACCGTGATTCCATTTGTCACACATGGTGGCGGCGGTGCTGATAAATCATTTTCCGACACGGCAAAATTATGCAAGGATTGCAACGTTATCACAGATGGTTGGTCCGGCTACAGTCGCATGACATTCGGTCTGGCCAAATGGGCTAAAGAGAGTTTGGAAAAAGCCGCTAAATGATTACGCGTAAACTAATTCAACCTCTAAGGTTTGTAATTCAGGCTTGTTTTATGACAAGCCTGATTTTGCCCTTATTACCGCATTCCGAAACAATGGCTGGTTGGCTTTTTTGGACAGCGCCGGTTGTTGGTGTGTTTTTTTGCGGCTGGATATGTCCGTTTGGCGCGGCACAAGATTGGCTTTTTTATATTGCCCGTAAATTGAAATTACCCTACTGGCACATTCCGTACAAATTTCAAAAATATTTACAATTTTCAAGATATATCTGGGCCGGACTGATTTTTTTTGCCGGTATCCACTATGCGTTTTTAAGTGTGCGTTTTTATTTTAATGACAATTTATTTCAAAATATGCTTACTTGGACAAGCGGTACGACTCTTACTGTTTTTATGCTCTCCAGCCTGTTTATACAGCGTCCTTTTTGCAATTATTTTTGTATGAAAGGCGCAATTGATGGATTAATGAGCATTGTGCGTCCGTTTAGCCTTAAACGAGATGAAAGCAAATGCATTCATTGCCATTTATGCACCAATAATTGCCCCATGAACGTGCAAGTGGAACACACAAAATTTTTACGACATCCCAATTGCATCAATTGTCTGAAATGCGTTAGCGTTTGCCCTAAAAAATGTTTGGCTTATAAAATTGTTAACCTAAAACTTAAAAGCGCTCATAAAACAGTTGTAAAATAAAGGGAAATTTTTCACCTTATTGACTTTTATTGCACCATCAACGTGTTAATATTTTTTCCTAAACCGCAACTTTACCTTTTATGGATTCATAGCACTGATAGCCTTGCAGTTCAAAATCCTCAAATTTAAAATCATTTATATCTTTAACCAGTGGATTTATCTTTATTTGTGGCAAAGGCAACGGCTGGCGAGAAAGTTGTTTACGCACTTGCTCAAAATGGTTATGATAAATATGGGTATCGCCCAAAGTATGAATAAACTCTCCCAGTTCATAACCACAAACTTGCGCCACCATCATTGTTAACAACGCATACGAGGCAATATTAAACGGAACGCCTAAAAACATGTCGCAACTACGTTGATAAAGCATGCAGCTTAGCTTGTTGTTTGCCACATAAAATTGAAACATCATGTGACACGGCGGCAAATGCATTTCAGCAATTTTTCCAACATTCCAAGCCGAAACAATCAAACGGCGGTCATTGGGCGTTTTTTTCAATTTTTCAATCACTTCGGCAATTTGATCTATTCCCTCGCCGTTCCAGTTGCGCCATTGCGAACCATAGACCGGTCCCAAATCGCCGTTTTCGTCCGCCCACTCATTCCAAATCCGCACACCATGCTCTTGCAAATATCTTACATTGGTATCGCCTTTTAAAAACCACAACAATTCGTAAATAATGCTTTTTAGATGCATTTTTTTAGTGGTCATCAGCGGAAAACCTTTGTTTAAATCAAAACGCATCTGACGCCCGAACACCGAACGTGTGCCAACGCCGGTTCTATCCATTTTATCCACGCCGTTTTCCAAAACATCACGCAGCAAATCCAAATATTGTTGCATTTATTTTCCTTCCGTTTCTAGATATCGCAAAATTTTTTTAACCACGCTTTGTTCCACAAATGCTCCTTTTAACAGCCAAATCGTGGTTGTGACATTATCAAGTTCAAAGCTAATCGGCAAAGGTTTATATTTTTGTTCCAGCACCGCCACGCTTTTATCAACCGAAACCGGTTCGCCGGCAACATCTTTGCGTAATTCACCATGATACACGCAATCCACCACAATTTCGGGACGCAAAGAAGAACTTTCAAAAAAAGCGTCATATATGGCGGCGCCACCGGAAATATATAAATCTTCCGGGAAATCTTTCAAAATTTTGATATCTGAAACAACCCTATGGTTTTTCGTATCCGAAACTTCATAATCAGTTTGTCTGGTCACCACCAAAAACTTGCGGTTTGGCAAAGTGCGATTCGGGAAACTCTCATAAGTTTTTTTGCCGACGACCAATGTTTTTTCTTGGGTAATATTGCGGAAACGGCGGCTATCCGATGGCACATTCCACGGAATATCCGCGCCAATTCCAATAATATTATCCCCTTGATGACGGCACCAAATTGCAACTTTAGTCATTTGTTCAATCCTTTTTTAATCAGTATAAACAGACTGAAAAAATGATAAAGTATTTTCAGTTTTTAATCCACATCAAAAGATTGAGGTTCTTCGTTCCAATGTAAATCAGGAGGCTCCAGCTTGTTTGACTTTTTTAACTTGATTTCGCGCGGCATATGTTCAAAATCTTCCATTGTTGGATACAACTTTTCGCAAGTCACATTGTGTTTCATATTATTCGGATAGGTGCAACCGCATTTATCATCTTCAGCGCAATCACACTTATTTTCATAGTCATAAAAGCATTGTTCTTTTGTCATTGTTTTTCTCCGCAAAAAAATAAAACCCAAAAGTCAAAAAACTCTTGGATTTTATATAAGCATCAATTCTAAAGTTTAAACCGCTTAAAGCCACTTCACTTCAATAATTTCATAAGATTTTTTGCCGCTTGGCGCCAAATATTCGGCCACATCACCAATTTCTTTACCAATCAAAGCGCGGGCCAACGGAGAAGATAAAGAAATTTTATTTTTTTCAATATCGGCTTCATAATCACCCACAATTTGATATTCATTTTCTTCATCGGTATCTGTGTTAGCCACCAAAACGGTTGCGCCAAAACGCACAATATCTCCGCTCATTTTGGTTGGATCAATCACCTGAGCGCGACTGATAACCGCCTCAAGTTCTTGAATGCGTCCCTCATTAAAACTTTGTTTTTCTTTAGCCGCCGAATATTCGGCATTTTCCGACAAATCACCTTTTGCGCGTGCCTCGGCGATTTCGGCTATAATATTTGGCCGTTCCACGCCTTTACGATTTTTCAATTCTTGTTCCAACATTTCATAACCTAGTTTGGTCAGTGGAAATTTATCCATTTTTTCCTCCTCAAGTTAAAATAAAAAACATCCGTTTTAAAAATATATTTTAAAAAACGTTAAAAAATCAGACTGCGAAATATTTCTATTTCACAG
>JBNMLT010000141.1:0-3458 GCA_050874965.1 Alphaproteobacteria bacterium | reverse complement strand
TTTTACTTCTGAGTTAATTTTTATTTCATTGATTTTATAACGCACACCTTCATTTAGGGTAAAAGTTAAAATAAATGATTTTTTATCAGCACTTAACTCAGCAATTGCGGATTCGACCTGAAAATCGGCATAACCACGGTTTGTGTAAAAACGGCGCAACAACTCTTTATCGTAGTTCATTTTTTCGGCATCATAGGTTTCTGATGAAGTGAAAATACGATACCAGCGACTTTCCTTACTCATAATTTCATCTTGCAAATCCGAGTTAGAATAACGTGTATTGCCTAAAAAGTTAATTTTATCAATTTTTGCGGCTGAGCCTTCGTCTATTTCATAAATTAAATCAACTCGACTGTCGTCACGTTTAATTATTTTTGGCTCAACCGTCACTGAATAGCGCCCCGTTTTACGATACACATCCAAAATACGTTGCACATCTTGTTGAACTTTTGCCTTATCATAAACGGAGCGAGGGCCCAATTGAACTTCGCTTTCTAAGATTTTATCATCAATTTTATCATTACCATCAAAAGCCCGCTTGCCAATAATCGGATTTTCTTTGACATTGATGACCAGAACATCACCTTTTGTCGTGTCAAAGTTGATATCGCTGAAAAGTCCCGTATCGTACAAGCGCTTAAACGAACCATCCAACTTGTCCTGCGACACTGATGAATTTTGTTTTATATTCAAATAAGATAAAACAGTTGCCCTTTCAACACGTTGCAAGCCATTCACCTCAATTTTCTTAACCTGCATATCAGATGCAGCCGCTTCCAACATTATCAAGTTAGCCGCCATCATTCCGGCAAAAATTATTTTTTTCATTTTTATCCTTACTCCTTAATCAAACCACCGATTAATCAAATGAACCACATCGTTCCATGTCGCTAAAACCATGATGGCTAAAATTATTAAAAAACCAAATTTAAAGATGTAATCTTTTACACGCAAACTTAATTCACGACGACTTATCATTTCGCATAAAAAGATAAGCACATGCCCACCATCCAACACAGGAATAGGCAACAGATTTATCAAACCTAAATTAACCGACAATAAAGCCATAAAATAGATAAAACCGATAAATCCGCCAGATTTGCTTACATCTCCAGACATTTCCGCTATGCGAATAATACCCCCGACATCCTTGCCGCCACGTTGTCCCGCAATCATTTGTCCCACGGCTCTCAGCGTTGTTTGAGTAATGTCATACGCTTCAAAAGCACCTTCTTTAACAGCCTGTCCAAAGCTCATTTTTTTACCAGCAAATTCAATGCCGGAAACAGACATAATTCCCAACATGCGACGTTTAATTTTCTTACCGTTTTCATCGGTAAAATCTGTATCTTTCAAAGTAGCAACAATATTTAACGGACGACGAAGCTTAATTTCAAACTCATCATTGATATGCGAAGACACATATTCTTTTAATTGAGCAAAATCATTAAGTTTTACATCATTTATACTATCCAATAAATCTCCTTTTTGGAATCCGACCTTATCAGCAGCGCTTCCAGTTATAACATTACCAACAACAGCCGGAGCCGGTAAAAATTTTTCTGTTTTTTCATCTTTAATTATAGCCTCAGAAGCCAACCCTAAAATTTTTTCTTTTTGATTTTGCTTTCCCATATAAGGAATTTCAATCTCTTGCGCAGAAACTTTAATTGTCAACGGTCGTTCAATGGCTATATTTACCTCATCTTCCGCGGACAGAGAAACTTCATTGCTAATCGACTGAAAATCTGGTGTTTCATGACCATTAATGCTTTTAATAACATCCCCCACCTTAATTCCGGCCATATCGGCAGCTTCGTTTTGCATTACACCCCCCACAATAGCGGGGTAAACAATTTTACCAAAACTATAAAAAATGCCGACAAACACCAAAATAGCAAATAAATAGTTAAACGCCGGACCAGCAATAACAATTGATAGTTTTTTCCATTTTTTTTGATTTTGAAAAGCGCGTTTTTTATCTTTGTCTGATAAGTTTGCCACAGCTTCATTATCTGAAGTTGATGACGACGCATCAGCATCACCCAAAAATTGACAATACCCGCCTAAAGGTATGGCACAAACCTTCCATTTTGTTCCATATTTGTCTGTGTGATTCCACAATTCTTTACCGAATCCGATAGAAAAATCTGTAACACCAACGCCTAAACTCCGCGCAACAATAAAATGTCCAAATTCATGCACAAAAACAAGCACCCCCAATAAAACAATAAAAGGGACAATATAATATATAATATTTGAAAAAATTTCCATTATTCACCTCGTTAACGCACATACATAAAAAACAAATAAACGAATGGCGCGGCAAAAATTAACCCGTCAACACGGTCAAAAACGCCGCCATGTCCAGGAATAAGTTTGCTGGAATCTTTGACACCGACACTCCGTTTGATAGCGGATTCAATCAAATCACCTATTTGCGCAAGTATAGCGATTAATCCCGCTAAAACAGCATACAATAGTTGACCGTCAACATTCCAAACATAACGCATATGCATTGGAGAATAGGTAAAGGAAATATGATTGAAACTGTTGGTATAAAAAGGAATATCCATTACTACCGTGCAAACATACATAAAAATTATGCTTACGGAAATTGAAAGCAAAATACCACCAAACAAGCCAGACCAAGTTTTATTTGGACTAATTTTTGGTGCAAGCTTAGGTCCACGCAAATTGCAGCCCACAACCAAACCTCCAATATCCATACACCAAACCATTAAAAAGAACCACAAAGTCATCATAAAACTATAATTATATTGCGGGTCATAGTATCCTTCACTAGGATCAAAATTACGGTACATCCAAATTAATGAGCCAATTCCCACAGAAATATAAGGCACTCCCAATGTGACCAATGAACGATGTTTTTCTTTTTCAGCCATAAACCAAACAACTATTGAAGTTATAGCCATCACTGTAAATAAAACCGCAAAATTATAGCTCCACAAAGACACGGCCAAACTCATCATATAAGCTGTAACATAAGCTGAAGATTTTTGCGATGAAAGTAAATTAGCCCACTCCCACGCCAATAATCCGCCAACAACCACGGCCAAAACTTCAACATACGGACTACCGATATAAAGCACATCAACAGCAACCGGAATCATCACAATCGCCGCTAAAATTCTTTTGGTTATAGCCCCTAATTTACGACTTACCAGATCTTCTCTCCCTATTTTCATATTCTTCTACAATTTTTTTCAATTCATTTTCCGAAAAATCAGGCCAAAGTGTTTGGGAAAAATACATTTCCGCATAGGCCATCTGCCAAAGCAAATAATTGCTGATACGATATTCGCCACTTGTTCTTACAAGTAAATCCGGATCAGGCATCCCCGCTGTATAAAGCAAAGATGAAAATGTTTTTACATCAATGTCGCTCAATGGCAAATCACCATTTTGAACCAATACCGCAACTTTTTTGGCAGCGG
>JBNMLT010000140.1:0-3531 GCA_050874965.1 Alphaproteobacteria bacterium | reverse complement strand
TAGCATTAAAGTTGTGGTCGAATTTGTAAGCGAACAAGTTAATTTATTGCGCAATGCCGAAGGTGAAGTGGTGGAAGGTGATGAAAACTTTGTGCAAAAAATCACGGATGTTTGGACTTTTGAAAGAATGTTAAATGCAAAAAACAACAATTGGGTGCTGGTTTCCACTAAAAAAACAGCTTAATTTTATTTTTTTAACTGCATTTTTATTGTTTTTGAACGGTTGTTTCCAAGAAAAAAAGGAAATTTCGGCAACCGAAAAAAGTAATGTTGTGTTGAAAAAAATTACTTTCTCACAGCTAAAAGGGTGGAATGTGGATGATTTTTCCGAAGTTGTCCCTGTTTTTGCTAAAAATTGTCAGGCTGTTTTGAAAAACAAAAACACTTATATTTATAATTCGGCAATAAAAATAAGAACTGTTGATTATAAGCGTGCGTGTGAAAAATTTAAAACAACAGAAATAAGTAACGGCGCACAAATGAAAAAATTTATTGAAACAGAATTTGCGCCTTACGCCGTGTCTGACAAAGGTGTTTTTGACGGTAAATTTACATCTTATTATGAAGCGGTGAGTCATGCGTCTTTTGAAAAGAGTTCAAAATATAAATTTCCGATTTATGGTCGACCAAATGATTTGATAGAAATTAATTTAAAAGATTTTGATAACTCTTTACCAAACACTCGTTTAGTGGGTAGAGTTGCCGGAAAAAAATTTATTCCCTATTATAATCGCCGTGAAATAGAAAACAATGGAATTTCCGCACCGGTTTTGATGTGGGGGGATGATCTGGTGGATATTCATTTTATGCAAATTCAAGGTTCGGCAATAGCTGTTATGGACGATGGTTCAGAGCTGAGAATTGGTTTTGCGGATGGTAATGGCCGACAATTTAAAGGAATTGGTTCGATTTTGTTGCAAAAAGGCTTAATAAAACCGGAAGATGCTTCAATGATAAAAATTAGGGAATGGTTGCGGAAAAATCCACAAAAAGCTGCCGAAATAATGGCTGAAAATGAAAGATTTATTTTTCAACGCTTGGTGGACGCGGATGGTCCTGTTGGCGCAATGGGGCTTTCTTTGACAGCCGGACGCAGCATGGCTGTGGATAATAAATATATTCCTTTGGGCGCAATGTTGTGGCTGGATACCACTGATCCGGATAAAAACAAAATAGAAAAAGTTGTTTTTGCGCAAGATATCGGTAGTGCGATAAAAGGTGTTGTTCGCGGTGATTATTTTTGGGGACATGGTGAAAATGCTTTGGCTCAAGCCGGACGCATGAATGCGGTGGGAAAATATTATTTGTTGGCTCCCAAATATTCCACACCAAAGGTTGATTAATGTCTCAGCAAAATGAAGATGAAGAATTTTGGTATGAAACTGTTAAAGATGTTAAAAAAACAGTTTCAAATCAGGTTGTTTCACGTGAAAAAACATATAAGCCGGTAATAAAAGAAAAAGTTTTTTATGCGACAAAACAAGAGTTTTCCACATATTCAAAATTTTTGGATGATTATGAAAACGGTGGAATAGATAAATCTACCTTACGCAAATTTAAACGTGAAGAATTTAGAGTTGAGGCTGTTCTGGATTTGCATGGCTTGACCGAAGACGAGGCTTTTGCCAAAGTGGATAGTTTTATTCCGCAAAATTACGCGTTGGGGCGACGTTGTGTGATGATTATCACCGGAAAAGGTATTCGAGTGCATCCGGATGATGATATTTTTACGACTAAAGGCGTTTTACGTAAGCAAGTTCCACAATGGCTGAATATGGCAAGGCTAAGAGCCATGATTTTAATTTATAAACATCCTTCCGAAAAAATGGGTGGAGCTGGCGCTCTTTATATTTTGTTACGCCGTAATAAAGAACTTTAATACGCGCGGCGTAAAGCACGTTTCATATATTGCTGAGTGATGTTATATTCCGAATCATAAAAGGTTTCTTTTGATTTAACTTTTAGTTTTTCAGATATTTTGTTTCGAAAATCTTTTTCCAGATTGTAAGTAACAAGCTCCATCGGTATTGATAAATAGGTTTCCGCATGGTTTTGTAAGTAGTCCAGACGATGACTGAACATTTCTTCCATTTCAGGGAATTCCGGATAATTAATATTTGATTGAGCGATATGTGTTGTTTCATGAAAAGCTAAAGTTAAACATTCAACACCATTATATGTTTTTAAAAAGTCTTTATTCAAATAAATATCTTGATAATCCGCATAAGCATCTGCTTGCGTCCATTCTGCCACTTGTTCGTCATTGTTTATCTGTTTTTGGCTTAGATAGTGAATTTTAGGCGGTTTAACACCATTCACTTCAGCGGTTATGCGGCTGGTTTCACTTAATATAAAACGCTGTTCGCTTTCGGACAAAGACTGAAAGTTTTCCAGTTTATTTTTTATATCAGGTAATAAAGCTATTTTAGACACAATTTGTTGAACTTTTTGATATTCGCTTTCCATAAAACGGGATGGTATTTTAAGTTGGAGCAAAGCTTTGAATTTTTCGCCGTTTTTTTCAATAAAATCATTCTGGTGCAAACGTTGTTGCTCTGTTGGAAAAATTGTTTGTGCGTAAGAAAATAAGATATCCAGTTTTTTACGATTGCTTAAATTTTCTAACAATCGCGGCGAGGCTTTGCGCAAGATGCGTTGATTGCGACGTTTATTTGCCGGCATAAAATAAATTCCATGATCGCAGCAATCATAAATCATATCACCAAAATATTGGTAAGCCGTTTCATTTAGCTTATCCAGTGTAAAGCCTTTTATTTTAATCCAAATATCTTTTTTATTTTGGCCACTGACGCATTTATATTTTTTAAATATTTCTTTAATTTTTTGAACATGGCTCGGGCGATAAACTTTAAACTTAGCAAATTCATATGCATAGTCGTCAATATTAGGAACTATGTTTAAAATATCGGTGTGACGCTCAAGCCACATGTAATCAGCTTTATTTATCATAAAGAAACTATAACATTTTTTTGACTAAAAATAAACAAAATTTTTAAAATTTTAATTTTAACAACTTTTTAACTTCAATTTTTGCATAATAGAACCGAGAGTTAAGGAGATTTAAAATGAAAAAATTATTTATATTAGGGGTTGTGGCATTAATTGCTGCTTGTTCTTCATCACCTAAAGAAACTTATCCATATGGTTTAAGTGAATCGGAGTGGAATCAACTTTCTATTAAAGATAAGACAAGAATTCGCCGTGATTTTTATTTTTATGAAAAAGGACAAGTGAATTTTGTAAATCCGGACATGGATATTGAAGGTAAAAAAGAACAACCCAATATATATCAAAAGAAAATCCAGAAAAAAGTGGAAACACGAGATGCTAGTGTAGAATAAAATATAAAAAACTCTTGTAAAAACAAGAGTTTTTTTGTCATTAGAAAACCCCGCGTTAGACGCGGGGTTCAGATTAGCTTATAGCGATGAGTTTGACAAAGCGCTCCTTTCAGTTAAAATAATGCGGTCTGCCAAGACGCATTATAACTGAAAGGAGGTCATTATGACC
>JBNMLT010000139.1:0-3552 GCA_050874965.1 Alphaproteobacteria bacterium | reverse complement strand
GCTCAATACTGAAAGATACTTGAAGGTCACGGGCTGCCCGACACCGATTGACGACATAAAGAAAAGTTTGCAAATTTTGCTTGCCAGTGGTGTTCATTTTGAATGTCGAACGACGTGTGATCCGCGCATTTTAACAATTTCCGACATTTATAAAGTAGCAGACGAACTCTCAGCCTTGGGCGTTAAAGAATATTATCTGCAAAAATATCGACCAATACCAGAAGACAAAACAACGCAAGAAATTGATTGTGAAAAATTCTTTAATGACACGGAATTATTAAGTTATCTCAAGTCTAAATTTTCAATATTTGATATTCGAAAATAAAAAAAGAACTTTATTGACAATTTAGCAAAAAAAGAGACTCAAAAAGAGTCTCTTCTTAGTTAAATGTCTTGTTTTAATTTTGCAATAACATAACGTAAATCACAAAAGTAATACAAATAAACCCAAATAGCGCCGACAAAAATAAAAGGAATGTAGAATATTAACACCATTGGAAAAATAACCGAGAGAGCTGGTATATTCTTCCAAAAGTCAATAAACTCTAACAGATTCACAATATTGACAGCGGCCTCCATTGCAACAATCAACATAATTCCGCCGACAAGGCTGAAAACAATTTTTTTGCGCGGACGGTGAAGTTTTATACACCATCCGGTGCATAAACAGACAAAAAATATTCCGCCGACAACCTCCCCAAAGTGCCACTCAAACGGACACCCAAAAATCGCTTCCAACAGCAGCGTTCCTATGGTGAAAATAAGAAGCCACAACATAATAACGGCATTTTTCATAAGCTTAAAAATAATGATTTGTAAATGATAAAAATATGTATCAAGTTTAGTCTTTATTTTAACAAAAATCAAGCGCATTTTTTGCACGTTTTCCCGTTTATAACTTTGATTTTATGCTTGGTAAATTTAGCGTTTTGGGCTATATTTGCACTATGTGAAGATTAGATTTGATGAGGATTTCAATGACTGAATTGACAGAAGAAGAATACCTAAAAAGTGAACAAGAATATAATGCCGATTCCATTAAGGTTTTGCGCGGTTTGGATGCTGTGCGCAAACGTCCCGGAATGTATATTGGCGATACCGATGACGGCTCTGGCCTACATCATATGATTTATGAAGTGTTGGACAATGCCATTGATGAAGCTTTAGCCGGTTATTGCGATAAAACTTTGGTTATTCTCAATCCTGACGGTTCGGCCACCATCCGTGACAACGGGCGCGGAATGCCGGTTGACACGCATAAAGAAGAAGGAATTTCCGCAGCCGAAGTTATTATGACCGAGCTGCATTCAGGTGGCAAATTTGACAACAATTCCTATAAAGTTTCCGGTGGTTTGCATGGCGTGGGCGTTTCGGTGGTTAATGCGCTTTCTACTTGGTTAAAGCTTAAAATTTGGCGGAATGATAAAGAATATGAAGCAAGTTTTGCTGAAGGAAATGTGGTGGAACATGTTCATGTTGTGGCCGATGCGCCGAATCGTCACGGAACAGAAGTAACATTTTTACCATCACCAAAAACATTTACGCAAGTTGAATTCAATTTTGAAACATTGGAACGATCCATTCGCGAAAAAGCTTTCTTAAACTCCGGCGTTTATTTGCGTTTGATTGACAATCGCGGCGCCGAACCCAAAGAATTAGATTTTCATTATGAAGGTGGTTTGTCCGCATTTGTCAACCATTTGAACAAATCAAAGGCTCCTCTACATGAAAATGTTATTTCTGTCAGTGGTGAAAATAATGGCATTGTGGTTGATGTGGCTATGCAATGGACAAATGCTTATAACGAAACAATGCTTTGCTTTACCAATAACATTCCGCAAAAAGACGGAGGAACACACCTTGCCGGTTTTCGTGGCGCCTTAACCCGCACCATCAACAACTATATCATGGAAAATGGCTTGTTGAAAAAAGATAAAAACATTATTACCGGTGAAGACATGCGAGAAGGTTTGACATGCGTTTTATCGGTTAAAGCTCCAGATCCTAAATTTTCTTCTCAAACCAAAGATAAACTGGTTTCTTCTGAAGTGCGTCCGGTGGTGGAAAACACTGTTGGCGATAAGCTCAAAGAATGGTTAGACGAACATCCGACCGAAGCAAAAATCATTGTCGGAAAAATTGTGGAAGCCGCTTCCGCACGTGAGGCCGCTCGCAAGGCGCGTGAATTGACTCGCCGCAAAGGTGTGTTGGATATTGCTTCTCTTCCAGGGAAACTAGCCGATTGTTCCGAAAAAGATCCGGCTCTTTCCGAAGTGTTTATTGTGGAGGGAGATTCGGCCGGTGGCTCTGCCAAGCAGGGACGTGACCGTAAAAACCAAGCTATTATGCCGTTACGTGGTAAAATTTTGAATGTTGAGCGCGCTCGTTTTGACCGCATGTTAAGTTCAGCGGAAATTGGCATGATGATTACGGCGTTTGGCACCGGTATTGGGCGTGATGACTTTGACGCTGACAAATGTCGCTATCATAAAATCATTATCATGACCGATGCCGATGTTGATGGCGCGCATATTAGAACTTTGTTATTGACATTTTTCTATCGTCAAATGCCGGAACTCATTCGCCGCGGTTATATCTACATTGCGCAACCGCCACTCTATAAGGCAAAACGAGGTAACTCCATTATTTATATCAAAGACGACCGCGAAATGGAAGATTATTTGATCCATGGTGGCTGCGACGATGGTTCTTTGGAAACATCCAACGGCGAACGTCTTGTTGGTCAAGATTTGATTGCTTTTGTGGAAAGCACCAAACGCGCCAACAGCATGATTAAAGCTTTAACGTTGAAAGCTCCAGAAAAAATTGTTGAACAAATGGCTATCCGTGGTTTGTTTAATCCGGAAATATTAAAAGATAAAGACACCTTAAAAACTGAATTGGATAAAATGGCACAGCGTTTGGACACACTGGAAGCTGAATATGACCGCGGTTGGAAAGCTGAACTTAATAAAGAAGGCAGCGTGGTGTTCTATCGTGTGTTGCGCGGTGTGAAAGAAGAACATATTATCGGCGCAAACATCTTAGAGAGTCCGGAAGGAAAAGTTTTGAACGACATGCATGAGTTTTTAACGGAAAACTTTGGACAATCTTCTAAACTGACAACAAAAGCTTTGGGAGAAAAACGAGTTGATGGTCCAGTTACCTTGATGAATGCCGTTACTGCTGCCGGTAAAAAAGGTATTTCTATTCAACGTTATAAAGGTTTGGGAGAAATGAATCCTGAACAATTGTGGGAAACAACCCTTGATCCGGAAGCACGTTCTTTGCTTCAAGTAAAAATTGATAGCATTGAAGAGCTGATGAAGCATTCTCCACATTGATGGGAGACGTGGTTGAACCTCGTAAAGAATTTATTCAAGAAAATGCTTTAAAAGTTCAAAACTTGGATATTTAAAAAGTTTTCTAACTCCGGCGAACACCTCGTTCACAAAACGAGGTGTTTTGCTTTAGTAATTTTTAACCTCTCTATGATATTTATAAAGATGTTCTTACACAATAATAAGAGGAAAGAAAGATGAAAAAAAAGCT
>JBNMLT010000138.1:0-3586 GCA_050874965.1 Alphaproteobacteria bacterium | reverse complement strand
GGATAAGATAGATTAAAAGTCAAGATTATCTTTATATCCGAAAGGAGAAAAGCGTTGGTAAAAAAAATAATTTTGATATTTTTGGGAATAGTCGTGTTGGCCGTGGGCGGACTGGCAACCTATGTTTCTATGGTCGATTGGAATAAATACAGACAAGAAATTGCTGATAAATTTTCAGAAGCAACAGGTAAAAAAATAGAATTTTCCGGCCCTATTAAAGTTGAGCTATGGCCACAACCGACACTTAACGCCAAAAATGTTAAAATTGTTAACCCGACTAATGTGGATGATACCTTGGCCACAATTGATAGCTTAAACACAAGCATATCCTTAAAATCTTTGCTAAATGGAACGACTGATGTTCGCTCGTTATCATTGGTTGGAGCCGAAATTTGGGTGAGCATAAATGAAAAAGGTGAGCTGAATTGGAAAAATTATAGCGTTTCTTCCACTAATAAAGTTGATATCAACACCAGATTGCAAAGTTTAAGCGTTCAAAATGCGTTGGTGCATTTTGAAAATGCCAAACACGGTATCAAATTTGAACTGTCACAGTTTAATGCGGATATTCAGGCTGAAAGTTTAGCAGGGCCATATCGTTTGGATGGTAATTTTGTTAAAAATCAAGATCATTTTGGAGTGGCTGTCAGTATCGGTAATTTTTCGCAATTGACGGATATTCCTGTTAATTTTGCAATAACACATCCAAAATCTGAAAGTTTTTTACGCTTCGATGGTGTTTATATGCCTAATGAATTGGCTTATAAAGGTGATTTTAGCGGTGGCGCCAAACAAACGGCGGATTTTGCCAACATACTTTTTGGACAGACTGTTTTGGCTGAAACATATAATAGTCCTTTGCAATTTTCTGTTGGTGTGGAAGCGGATAGTGAAAAAATCAAGCTTTCAAGTTTTATTGTGAAATATGATAATTTGATGGAAGGTGCGGGAAATGTTACCATTCCACTGCGAGAAGATAAAAATAAACAAAGAACAATTGATGTGAAATATCAATTGGTTAATCTTGATTTGCGTCCGTTGCTTTCAATTTTAAAAGCTGAATACAAAACTTTTGTGGAAAAGGGAAGTGTTTATCAGCCTGATTTTAATATTAGAGTTGCCGCAGATATCAGTTCCGAGCGAGTTGTGCTAAATGATAGTGATACAGGTGTACTGGAAAGTGTCAGTTTAAAAGGCGAATGGAAGGACAATGCTTTATCTTTGGATGAGTTTTACGCTGCTTGCGCGGGAAATACCATTTTGACCATGAATGGAAGTTTGGTTGAAGAAAATAAATCTCCGCAATATTTTTTGAAAGTTGAGCTGGATAGTAAAGATTTTCTGATGTTCTTGAATAGTATCGGCTTGCAAATAAAGTCTTATACGCAGTCTTCATATCGCAATGCCGGTATTTCGTTTAATTTGAGTGGAAATAATACGGCGCTATCTGCCGACAATATAAAATTTTCAATGGATAAAATGGAAATAACAGGCGTTGTTGGCGCAACATTTAGAGACAATGAAAATATTTATGAATTACAATTAGATGCAGATTCGTTAAATTTGGACAACTATCTGCCAAAAAATGAAAATGCCCAAGGTTTTATGGAAAACATTAAAGCTGATATTCAAAATTTAAGCTTTTTGAAGTGGCTTAACATTCATACGGTTTTGAAAGCTGACAACCTTATTTTTAGAACAATACCTATGACCGATGTTGTGTTGATAATGTCTGCCACTGATGGTGTTGTGAATGTGGAAAAATTAGCGGCAGAAAATGTTTTGAACAGTCAGGTGAAAACTTCGGCGAAAATATCAAATATTGGAAGTCTTGATCTGAATTTTGATGAACTTGAATTTTATTTAGATTCGCTTCAGTTTAATGTTTTTAATGAAAAAGTGGGTTTACCTTTGCCAAAGTTAAAAGTTTTTGATAAAAATAAGTTTGTGACGGAAGGAAAATATTCCGGTAATCTTCATGAAGGGAAACTAGATCTTCAATCATCGGTTGGGGAAAATAAATTTAATTATCAAGGACAATTAAAACAAGATAATGAATTTGGTTTTAATGGAAAATTAGAATTAAAAACCCTGAATTTTAGCGAGTTTGTCAATGATTTGGGCGGAACGTTGAAGACAACGGCCAATACGAGAGGCGCGTTAAGTTGCCAGAGTAATGTGGAAGGTTTTGTGTCTTCGTGGAATTTTGAAAATTCTGAGTGTGTGTTTGGTTTGGCCAATTATAAAGGAAAAGGAAGTTTTTCTAAAGAAAAAAACAACTATCGTGTAAAAGCTGAAATAGATGTAGATGACTTAAATATTGAAAATCTTGTCGATATCCAAGCCCTAAAAGGTACTTCGGCCTTAAAGCGGGTTCAAGAAGATAATTTTTTGCTTCGACCAAGTTTCAGTAAAGATGTTTTTGGTTTTGACTTATACAAAAATTTAATTATAGATGTGTACTTAAATGCTCAAAAAGCCATATTAAAAGATAAAACTTTTAATGATTTGAAACTCCATATTTTAAATTCTGATAATATTTTACAATTAAACGATTTGAGTTTGCAATATGAAAATATTCCTGTAAAAGGAAATATTCAGATAACGTATGCGCAAGCGCCGATTATAAAAGGAAATTTGGAAAGTGAAAATATAAATTTATCAGGTTTAGGCGGTAAAATATATCAATTTTCCAGCGGGTTATTGACAGCCAAGGCTGATTTTGAAATGCCGGCCTCATCCGTGGATGAATTTGTGAACAACTTTAGTGGAAATATTCAATTCAGCGCCTCTAATGTGATGCTAAAAGGTTTTAATTTTTCTGAAATAATAAATGATTTAAAACAGCGAAAACGCTCCAACGGATTATTTCAAAAAGTTAGAGATAATCTTCAGAAAGGTGAAACAACTTTTACCACATTTTCAGGATTAATAAATGCTGAATTTGGAAATTTGAAGTTTGAAAATTTTATATTGGCAAATGAAAATGTGCAGTTAAAGGTGAATGGAATTGTAAATTTACCCGAATGGCGCATGGATGAAAATTTTGATGTGGCATTGACTGATTTGAGCGACATTCCGCCATTTACTTTTTCGCTTTCTGGTTTAATTAATAAGCCATCGTTAGATGTCAATATTGAAAATATTGTGCAAAAATATGATGCTCATTGGGAACAAATCGAAGCGGATAGACAAGCGCGTCGAGCTGCTTTACGCCAAAAATTGGAAGGTAAAATGGTGGCGGCGCAAGTCAAAGTTGGTTTGGTCTCTGAATTAAATAATAAGATTATTCCATTGTTGGAAGACTACCAAAAAAATAGTGACAGCGATGTTCACAAAGCTTGGTATCAAGAAAAAAGAAAAAGAATGGATGAAATAAACAATGCTCTGGATGAAATGCGCGGAAAATCACATTTGGCCGATTTTTCTGGAGTGGATGTTACTAAAATTGAAGATGAAACCAAGTCTTTACAAGAAGAGTTACAAATATTGGAAAGTGATTTAAAACAACACTATTCTGATGATGTTAAATCACGTTTTGCGCTGGTTGTGGAAGATGGCAAAAGTTTTGATAGCAAGAGTACCG
>JBNMLT010000137.1:0-3586 GCA_050874965.1 Alphaproteobacteria bacterium | reverse complement strand
GCGCAATGTGTGGACATGCTGCGACGCATTGCTTTGGCCAATCCGCAAATATCGTTTTATTTGGAAAGCGATGGTAAAAAGAAAGTGGCGTTAAACGCTTGTCAGGGTGAACTGTGTGATCGCAGACATCGCCGTGTTGCTGATGTGATGGGGGAAGAATTTGAGGAAAATTCAGTTTCAATTTCCGCCAACAACGATTTTTGCAAAATCAGTGGATTTATTGGCGTTCCTACCTATAATAAGGCGAATTCTTTGTCTGAGTTTTTGTTTGTAAACAATCGTCCGGTGCGGGATAAACTGATTTTAGGGGCTATTAAAGGAGCCTATCAAGATATGATGACAAACGGGCGATATCCGGCATGTGTGGTGTTTATTGAAGTGGAACCGATGTATGTGGATGTGAATGTGCATCCAACAAAAGCGGAAGTGCGTTTTTATGACAATGGGGCTATTCGAGGTTTATTGGTTGGAAGTATTCGACAAGCTTTAAGTTTTGGTGGACAAAAAAGCGCTGAAACCGGTGGTTTGGAACATTTGTTGGAAAAAACAATGGCTGAAGAGGAGCAACAGCAACAAGTTTTGGCAAATTCGGCACGCCAGACGGAGTATGTTATGCGGGAGCGAACAAGTGAATTTGCAAAAACTCCGTTTAACAATGTGAAAAACTTTGGTAGTTGTCGTGGGCGAAGTTCATATACAACCATGTCTATTCCAACTCTGGAAAGTAAATTTTCGGTGCGGGTGGCGGAAGAGGCAACAGCGGAAACTTTGTCTGAAGTTGGTGAATTGGGTTTGGCCAAGGCACAGTTTCATAACACTTACATCATTTCGCAAACAGAGGATAGTATTGTGATTGTTGACCAGCATGCCGCTCATGAACGCATCACCATGGAACGGATGAAACAAAGTATGTCCAAGCACGAGCAAGTGCCAACACAAATGCTTTTGTTGCCGGAAGTTGTAGATTTAAGTCTATCAGAAAAAGAAAATGTACTGGAATATGCTCAGCAACTGGCGCAATTGGGGTTGCGTTTGGAAGAATTTGGCGTTTCAGCGGTGTTGGTTCGTGAAATTCCGGCCTTGCTTGGTGATATAGATGTTCGGAAATTGGTTAAAGATGTGGCGGCTGAAATTTCTGAATGGGGAGGAGAATATACTTTAAGTGATAAACTTCATCATATTTGCGCAACCATCGCCTGTCATGGTTCAGTTCGGGCGGGACGTTCTTTGAATGTTGAAGAAATGAATCGTTTGTTGCGTGATATGGAAAAAACCGAACATTCTGGGCAATGCAACCATGGTCGCCCGACTTATGTGAAAATTAAATTGTCTGATATTGAAAAATTGTTTGAACGGCACTAATTTTTAGTGTTTTTGCTTGAAAAAACGATGACAAGGCATATCTCTATTGAGGAATAGCAAAAGGAGATAAGTATGGGGACATTTTTAAAATATGCGTTTTATTTGGCGTTGATTTTTATTGTATATTTGATTATTGCCGGTTTTTATGAAGGTAAAATTACCAAAAATTCCACGATGGAAGAGGTGGGGTCCGAAGTTTCGGATAATGCAAAACGGATAATTTCTAATACCTATAACAACACAAAAAATGAAATTTCCGCAGAGGAAAAAAATAAAACAGAAGCTGAAAAATAAGCATTGACGATTAGTTGTTCAGAAGCTATATTAAAAGTGTTGTTTTATTATCATTAAATTATTTGGTTATGGACAAACATTTAAAATTTGAGTTGTTGCAAAAAATTGCTTTAACACGTGAAGAAGCTAATGAGTATTTTGAAAAATTTGGCGAAAAAGCCGATGAACATTTTAAAATTCTTTTACCTTTTTCCATTGTGTATGAGCTGGATGGAGAATTTCTTAACGTGTTGCCGTATTTAGATTTATCTCAAAAAGATAAAATTTGGGGAATCTCTTTTCGAGGCATGTTGATTCATCGAAAAAATAATAAAGCTTACACAATTCATGCGTTGAAAAATCAATTACAGCAAGAAAATGAAAAATGCGATGTTTACTCTCGTTTTCGTCATTTTCCGACAATGAGAGAATGGGAAGAATTATTTGCTCAGGTTGATGCCATTAATGAAGTTATGCAAAATTTGCGTGATTGTGGCGTCGATGCGGATAATCTTTTAATCAATAAAGATTATTTAACGCAGAGTGATTTGTTTATCAAGCTGACAAATGATTCTGTTTCCGTTAGTTTTCCAAAGGATAATATGGAAGTCTTTTCCAGATTTATTGTGCATTTATGAGCTTAAAAGCCACTGAATAACAAATCAGTGGCTTTTACTTTGGACATCATATAATTTTAGCAAGGTATAAACATTAAAGATTTTTTAGGGCTAGTTGTTCTAATTCTTTTAGTTTGTCTCGATAAACCATAGCTTGTTCAAATTCCAGATTTTGTGCGGCTTCTTTCATTAATTTGGTATATTCTTTAGTCATTTTTTCAATATTTTTAATTTTATCAATATCCTTAGTTTCGTCTTTAATAAAGTCTGTTTCCGTCATTTCTTTAAGGGTAGAAGAAATGCTTTTCTTAATGGTTTGCGGAGTTATGCCGTTGGCAATATTGTATTCGGTTTGCTTTTTGCGTCGACGTTCGGTTTCTTCCAGCGCCGTTTTTAGCGAATCGGTCATTTTATCAGCATATAGGATAACTCGTCCTTCAGCGTTGCGCGCGGCGCGGCCAATGGTTTGAATGAGCGAACGTGTTGAACGTAAAAATCCTTCTTTATCGGCATCTAAAATAGCCACCAGAGAACATTCCGGAATATCCAATCCTTCACGTAGTAAATTGATGCCGACTAAAACGTCAAACACGCCAAGACGTAAATCACGGATAATTTCAATACGTTCCAAAGTATCTATGTCTGAATGCATGTAACGAACTTTTATACCGTTGTCTTTCAGATATTCAGTTAGATCTTCGGCCATTTTTTTTGTGAGAGTTGTCACTAACACTCGTTCGCCTTTGAGCGCGGTTTTGCGGCATTCTTCCATGAGATCATCAACCTGATTTTCTACCGGACGCACAAGGCAAAGCGGATCGGTTAAGCCGGTTGGACGAATAACTTGCTCGGAAAAAACACCTTTGCTTTGTCCCATTTCCCATTCTCCCGGAGTGGCGGAAACAAAAATGGTTTGTGGGCGCATTTTATCCCATTCTTCAAATTTTAGCGGACGGTTGTCCAAACAGGACGGCAAACGAAAGCCATATTCGGACAAGGTTATTTTACGATTACGGTCGCCACGGTACATGGCGCCGATTTGTGGTACGGCGATATGACTTTCATCAATAAAGAGCAGGGCGTTTTTAGGAAAATATTCAAACAAGGTTGGCGGTGGTTCTCCAGGAGCGCGTCCGGTTAAATAGCGCGAATAGTTTTCAATGCCTTTGCAATGACCTGTGGTGTCAAGCATTTCCAAATCAAAACGCGTGCGTTGTTCCAAGCGTTGCGCTTCCAGAAGTTTGTTTTCTTGTTTGAATTGCTGCAAACGAATTTCCAGATCCTCTTTGATATGGGTCATGGCTTGAGATAAAGCCGGGCGCGGCGTTACATAG
>JBNMLT010000136.1:0-3595 GCA_050874965.1 Alphaproteobacteria bacterium | reverse complement strand
CTTTTTTTACAGCTTAGAACGCGTATTTTAAGGTAATCATTCCCGTATGCGCCGAATAATCATCTTTCCAATCATATTCATAAGCCACACCGGTCTGCAAATTTTCCGTCACGGCGAAATTAATCTCCGCTCCGGCTTCCACGCCAAACTTGCCGTTGCTTTTTTGCGAAACCGAATAAGCGTTGCCGTTCGGCAATTTCACCAAAGTGTTGCTATCATCGTTTTTTAAATCATACAAAGCGTTGACAAACACTTTCGGTGTCATCATCCAGTTGTCAAATTGTTTATTCATAGAAGCTTCAACACCAACAACACCAACCAAAATATCGCTATCCTCATTTTCATATTTCATTCCGGCATTATCCGTATAATCATCCTGATTTATTTTATAATACCGAACACCGGCTTGCGGTCTGATTGCCGTTCTGGCGTTTTCCATAGCCATGTAAATATTTTTACCGGTCAACATCTGAACACCAAGCATATCGACGTCAAAATCACCTTTAAGCGCCGTGCCAAAAGCATTTTTCTTTTGT
This sequence comes from Alphaproteobacteria bacterium, assembly GCA_050874965.1. Classification (GTDB taxonomy): domain Bacteria; phylum Pseudomonadota; class Alphaproteobacteria; order RF32; family CAG-239; genus RUG410. The sequence goes on along the minus strand of JBNMLT010000136.1, from coordinate 3,059 downwards.
TCGTATGATGATTTGTTATATGAAATCAGCGCATTGGCAAACCAATTTTTCCAAGAATATTCGCCATAACCAAAAACGCTGTGCGTGTCCACATCGGTTTTAGCCACGCCGCTTTTCATATCTGTTTTCTGATAGGCATACCCCAAACCCAAGGTCAAATTTTCATTGGCTTGACCATCCACGCCGGCAATAAATCCTGTTGTATCCGCGTCAAAATCATTATCTCCGCTGTTTTTTGCCGACTGATAAATCACATTTGCCCAAACTTGCGGCTTATATTGCAAAACATCTCCGCTGGACAAGCCATAAACACCTAAACGCTCGTTACGCTTAAAATACAAACGTCTTTCAATTTTGTTGCTGATAATATCACCCAATGAGCGAGCAACCTCTATATTGCCTTGTGTGTTATCGTTCAAATCATCCAACATTTTGCTCAGATTTTTATTTTCGGACTGCGCATTGTAATTGACACTCTCACTGATATTGTTAAAAATATCATTATCGGTTTTTTGTCCGGTTAACGCACTGGTTTCATTGCCTTTTTCTGTTGACATATTTAAGGCGTCGGCAATTTCTTGAGCATTTTTCTTTTGATATTTCATCAACAGGGTGTTGTTGTCATCATTAATGGACATGTCAACATTATATAACCCGTTATTATTCATATTTAACGCCCATTCGCCGTTTGCGGCATCAACGGTATTGGCGAATTTATAGGAACCATCACCGGAATTTTCACCACCGGAAACATATGAGGATACTTGCAAATTATTTTTGCCGTTTAGTTGAATATCGCCATTAAACACGCCACCGTCCTGAGCTGTTTGCGCTGTGGCAAACGCGTTAACATTAAACACCAGAGAAGAGCCGTCCGCCATTGTCATGTTATTGCCGTCAGCCACCGCCTCATTTAATTGCAACAAAGCGTTTTCATTCAAATTAATCTTACCGGAACCATTGCCACTGACTCCTCCGCCAATATTCAACACACCATTTTCAGCAACCGTGATTTCGCCCTGATTATAAATGTCATTGGCCGATTTTGCCCCTGCAACTGTTTTATAATTATCGGCAAAAACATTGTTCCCCGTAAAGGTAATTTTGCCGGCGTTCCAAATGGCGCCACCGTCGGTCGCGTTGGTGTAACCACGCGCCTCGTTGCCCTCAAAAGTAGAATCTATCATATTGGAAATTGTCGCGTTCGCCCCGTTATAAATGGCGCCGCCTTGCGCGTATGACGTACTGCCGGTTCCGTTAGATTCGGCGTAATTGTTAGCATACACACCGGACAAAGTATCAATAACCCCTGGAGAAGCGGCGTTGCCATAGCTATTAATCAATGCGCCGCCAATGGCATATGTTCCATTTGTCCGCGCGTAATTTTCCAACATGTCACCTTGAATATTTTTAATATAGCCAAAATTCATAACCGCGCCGCCACGAACGAACCCATTTTCCGCTTCAGCATGATTGCGAACAAAGTTGCCTTTTATGCCCTCACTAATTTTTCCTTCTCTATTATTGTTAATGGCGCCACCGGAAGCATTTTGCGAAGATTTGACATAGTTTTCAACAAAATTGCCGTTTATCTTTTCTATTGTTGATAGAATATTTAAAATACCCCCCCCCATTAGATGTACCAAAAGATTCCGCATAATTACCAATAAAATCCGCTTTAATTATCCCTATTGTTGAAGCATCATTTTCAATTGCTCCGCCCCGAGTTTGACTTGAAGCGGTCAAATTAGAAGCATGATTGTTAATAAAATTCCCTTTTATATATTTAATATCAGAACCGGTTTTGTTACTAATAGCTCCTCCCAACGCAGAAACTATTGAAGGATTATTATAGCTGCCTTGAGCGTAATTTCCAACAAAGTTACCAGATATATAATCTATTGTCGCATCACTCGTATATATCGCACCTCCATAAGCTCTACCAGTTAAGTGCACAGCACTATTGTAATAAAAGTCAGCATTAATTTTCCCAACAAACATTTGCTCTGTCGGTTCATTGTTGTACATGTCAATAGCACCACCTGTTAATAAAAAACTATCAGCTTCAATAACAGCACGATTATTTACAAACAGACCTTTGATTGTGTCAACAGAGGAGTTTCCCATATTCATAGCAGCTCCTTGCCCCAAATGATGAGCCTTAATATTATTATTGATAAAATAGCCGTCAACCGTTCCTATTTTCGCTTGCCATAAATCAACAGCTCCACCTTTGGAATAACGGTCTGGATTATCTGATTCCTGCCTTAGATAATTTCCAATAAAATTACCGATAATATCACCTTTTTCTTTATTCAACGTCACATAAATACCGCCGCCGCACGCTGTTTCGGCCGTAATTCCATTATTAATAAAATCTCCGGTAATAGATGAAAAATTTCCACCAAGTGTATTATAAAATCCTCCACCATACCCCAATATTGAACTCGTTTGGTTTCCAATAAAATTTCCATTAACCGTTATATTTCCTTTATTAAAAATAGCTCCTGGTTGATAGCCGGAATCGCTGTTTACGCTGTTATTTATAAAATCACCAATAACATCCAATGTCTTTTTATCGTTATAAATAGCACTACCCCCTACCGATGAGGCAATATCCTTAAAATCGGCTAAAACATTTCCGCTTAATGCCGTTTGGCGTTCGTTTATTGTTTTTCTATCAGGATCGTTTGTATAGGTGTACTGAAAATATTGAGTTTCATTTTCTGATAAATCAACTTTTATCATGTTTTTGTTCGATTCATCATACTGATCCGCTGAAATTTCCACCCATTTAATATTGGACGATGTACTTAACTTTTCCGCATCCAATTTAAAATTATCAGCTTGCGCAGAAACCATTCCAAGAGCAAACACACCAACGTTAATCAAAAAACATTTTTTCAATCAGCTTGCGCAGAAACCATTCCAAGAGCAAACACACCAACGTTAATCAAAAAACATTTTTTCAAAACGCTTCTATATTGAGCATTTAACAAACCAAGCGCAGAACGGCTATATTTCATCGAAAACTCCTTTTTTTATAAACAATGTCATAT
>JBNMLT010000135.1:0-3656 GCA_050874965.1 Alphaproteobacteria bacterium | reverse complement strand
TTCTTGGTCAATCAGAGCCAGAAGCTGACCTTTTTTAACAACTGAGTTATAATCAACATATATTTCGGCAATACGTCCGGACGCCTGAGATCCAACAGAAACCGTGGAAAGTGGGTTAATGGTGCCGGAAGCGGTGATGCTTTCCATAATATCGCCGTTTTCAATTTTTTGCGTTTTATAAACCGTGCCGCCGGTGTTTTTATTCAGCATTTTATAGCTGATGCCAAAAATCGCCAATAGGGCAACTCCGTAAATCAAATACTTTTTCATTTTGTAACCTTCCTTTATAAATATATTCCATATATAAAAACAATTCGTAAAAAAAATCTATAAATTTATAACGATAAAATGAAAAAAATGTTCAAAAATAGGTATGAAAAAGTTTTGATAAGCTAATAAGTTAGACATTTATTCACATTTAAAACTTCAAGTGAAAAAAATACTTTATTTTTTTGAATTTTTTGATATATATAAATCGGTTATAGTGTGACTAAGTCTTATTTAAGGAATAATTTTTTGAAAAAGCTTTTGAAAAAAAATAAGTTCAAATTTAAGAAACAAAAGGTTCTTTACACCGAAAAGAAGCCTTTTTTGGCGGATAAAGAAATTATTTTCCGCAGTAATGGACGCGCCAAGGTTTTTAACATTTCTCATCGTTTGCAAGTGTTTGTATTGATGTTTTTTGCGGCGATTTTCGCTTGGTCTGGCTACAATTATTACTGCTATAATATTTCGGCTAAGATTACACATCATAAGGACAAAGAGCTGGGAAAAACACGCGACGCTTATATTGATTTGATGTCTGACGTGACGGCTTTGCAAAATAATTTAAAAAACGTGGTTTCTTCAATTGATGAAGCCGGCGACGGTTTGAAAGAAATAGAAAATTATAAAGAAAAGGCTTTGGTTGTTGAAGATAAAATCAAACAAATAGCCGATTCAGAAAGCTGGATTGACGCCGACAAGGTGGAAGAAAAAGTTACCAAAAAAGAAGCGTTGTTGCAAAAAGATTTGGTGCAAACCGAAAATAATCAGCTTAAGCAAAAAATAGAAGAATTAGGTGGCAAAATCACCAATTTGCAAGAAACCGTAAAAGGTTTGGAAACAGCGGAAATCGCTATTTTGGATAAAATTCATAAACTTTCCGGTCGTGAAATAGAGCAAATTAAAAGCTCTTTGACGCAAATTAATAAATCACTTAAAGTCAAAAATCGTTACTTTAACCCGCTTTCAAACATTAAAGAAGGCAAGGGCGGGGCTTTTGAGCCTGCTCAAGGCATGAAAATTGAAAACCGCGAATTGTTAAAAAAAATGTCGGCGGCTTTTCATCAGATAGACACATTGGAAAATTACAAACAAGCCATGAAGAGCGTGCCACTCGGAAAGCCGGTTTATCGTTATCAGTTAAGTTCATCTTATGGCACGCGTCAAGATCCGTTTAAAGCTTATTTGGCTAACCATAAAGGGTTGGACATGAGAGCGGCGGCCGGTAGTCGTATTTCGGCGCAGGCCGCCGGTAAAGTCACGTCGGCCGGATATCAAAAAAACGGCTATGGTAATTTGGTTGTGGTGGATCATGGCAATGGTTTTGTGACAAAATACGCCCATATGCGCAAGATTTATGTAAAAACGGGTGATAAAGTGGCGTATAATCAAGCCTTGGGAGAGGTGGGACGCACCGGTCGCGCCACGGGCAATCATTTGCATTATGAGGTTTTGTATCGAGGGGCAAATGTTAATCCGGTTGCTTTTATAACCTTAAACAGCCTGAATTAAGGAGATAGAAATGAGAAGTTTAAAACGTTTAATTTATTTGAAAATAGCACGCATGAGCCGTGGTTCCAATACGCCGGTGCCGAGCATTATCAGTTGTGACACCAAAATAAAAGGCGATATTTGGGGCGGTGACACAATTCATATTGATGGAAAGTTAGAAGGCAATATTATGTGTAATGAAGTGATCATTGGCACGCGAGGCTATATTGTGGGAGATATCAAAGCCAAGTCGCTGAGCGTTTACGGCACCGTCAACGGCATTATTGACACAGATGAACTGTTTATTGCCAACAATGCTCGTTTAATAGGAAACGCCTATTACAATAAAATCGCTCTTGAACCGGGAGCGTATATTGAGGGTAACTGCATGCCGCGCTCACGCCGTCCGGAATCTCAATCCCGACCAACAACCGCTCAGGCGCAAGCAAAACCGCAAGAACAAGTTAGAGTCGAGTCTAAAGCGGCTGAAAACAAAGCTGTAGAACCTTCGTTAAAAGCTGTGAAATAATGGCGGGGAAAAGTAAAAAAGCGGATTTTATTTCCAGTGGTCAGGTGGCGCAAAACCGACGGGCGCACTTTGACTATATCATTGATGAAGTCTTTCAGGCGGGGTTGGTGTTGACCGGAACAGAAGTAAAATCTTTGCGCTTGGGGCATGCCAACATCAATGACGCTTATGGCGTTGTGGAAGCTGGTGAATTATATATGTCAAACATTTTTATTGCCGAATATGCCAATAAAGGGTATGAAAGCCATATTGAACGGCGTAACCGCAAGTTGTTGTTGCATCACAAAGAAATTATCAAAATTCAAAATTCTTTAGCGAGAAAAGGGGCAACCTTGGTGGCGATGAAACTTTATTTTGACAATCACGGGCGAGCTAAACTGGAAATTGGATTAGGGCGAGGTAAAAAGCTTTATGACAAGCGTGAGACCGCCAAAGAGCGTGATTGGAATCGTGAAAAATCTCGTTTGTTGGCACATTAGTTTTTGTATATAAGTCTTTTGAAACAAAGGGAATAAACTGGTGGTGTTTGTTCCTTTTTTTGTTTTTACAACCCAAATAATAAAAGAAGAAACGCCCAAGTTAGGAGCAAGGACGTTTCGGAGAAAAACCGCCGTAATGAGAGTGAAAACCGGCGATTATCGGAAAAGTTGAACGATTGAAACACAAAGGTTTCTATAATCGTCAAGCTTTTCTAAACTCAGTAATATACCCAAGTGATTGAGTTGCCATTAGATGTGTCGGAACAACCTTCGGCCGCTTTGGCAACGTTCATGGCGCCCTTGCTTGAGCACCAGCTGGCTGCAGTAGCAGAATCGCAACCAACCGCAAACGTCGGTGTTGTGTCGGCTGCCGCTGTAAGTGTGGCGCTGGCTAAAGCGGTACCGGACTGACTAATGCTGTTGGAAGAAGATTGTGAGTTAGTATTAGAACTACTTTTTGCATTAGAAGCTGTAGTCTTACCCGTGATGCTCATTCCCACAAAACCAGATGAGTAACCGGAACCCCAGTCATTGGTTGCCAAAGTCACGCACGCTTCTTTTGGCAAACCGGCCATGGTTAAAAAGAATCCTCTTTCCTTGCCGGAATCAGTGCCAGCATCCAAACCGGTAACGGTGGCTGCTCCAATCGTCACCTTACCCAAGAAAGCGTTTTGCAAACCATCATCAGCTTTTGTTGGTGTCGCTGTAATCAATTCGTCCGGCACCACGCCCATCTCCACAGCTGATTTGTTGTTTAAACCATTATAGTTATTTTGCTGAGCATAAAGAGTTCTGATGTTGGTCACAATCATGGCCACGTTGTCGGCAACCTTGTTTGTTTTAAATTTGTTCATGGCTTTTGAATAGCCGGCAATACCACCCACGCTCAAAAC
>JBNMLT010000134.1:0-3684 GCA_050874965.1 Alphaproteobacteria bacterium | reverse complement strand
GTATAAGAATCAAACGAACCTTTGATTCTTATATAAGCAAATCTAACTCAAACATAGAATTTTTCAGCGTTTCAAAGGTCTTTATTTTGCAAAAATTGATAAATTGTATAAACACTTACCCTATGTGTTTTTGCCACTTGTATTTTTGAAACTCCATTGTGGATAAGTTGTAAAATGCTTTGCTCTTTTCCATCCATAATATATTTTTGTTGTTTGATATTTTTCGCTAGTCAGAGAAACATTTATAATGTTTTCACTTATTGAACTATACCCCAAAAGTTGGAATTACTTTTGAGGTATAGTTCATTTTTTGAAATGTCTTTAATAATTATTTTTTTGATTATTTCAAAATATCCTTTGTTCCGTCGGGTAGTTCGACGCCTTTATCATACAGAGAGATCAGCGTGGTGGCGGCGGTGTAGTCAAAGCTGTGAATGACTTTCGGATAAATGACGAAAAAATCACCGGCCTTAATTTCATATTCTTCTTTTTCGTGTGTTTCCAAATGTTCCAAACTCAATTTGAAAGCACCGGAAATTATGAAAAACGCCTCTTTATTTTGTAAATGATAATGATTGCCGCGAAAAGCACCGGCAACCGAAGTGATATAATTGACTTGCTTCCAACCGCCGTGAACCAATTGGGTCAGTGCGCCGCGGTCATCTGCAAATTCAAAATCAGGTTTAATAAATTCAATAAGCATTTTATATCTCCAAATGAATTTCATTTATATTCAGCAACGATTTCAATTTGCCATTATCCAGAACACTGCTGGCGGCTCGTTTGGCCTTAAATATTCCGTTTAGGGAATTAACCGAGATAGGTTTGATTAGATTTTTATCAAGATTGTATTTGTCTGCCAAAGCGATTGCCGCGTCATATTTGCTCATCACATCGTCGCCGGCAATGTTGACGATTTTTTCGGGACACGCGCCAAATTTTTCAATTAAGGACACCAGATAATAGGCGCATTGATTAAAACTCAAGGTCGAACGATATGAATCTGAAAACATTTCCACAGTTTTGCCTTGTTCTAAATCTGCCTTTATTTTATCAAAAAAGTGCGGACGATTTTCGACTAATGAAGTACCAAAAATAAACGGAAACCGCACAACATTAAAGCCTTTTGCCAAACATATTTTTTCAGCCAAAGCTTTGTGTACGCCATATAGATTGACAGGATTCAACGCATCGTTTTCTACAAATTTTCGATTTTTGGAACCTTCGCCATATACAGTGTCGGTTGAGGAATAATAAAAGCATTTTGCCTTATGAAAAAGGTTGACGGCGTTAGCCAAAGCCACAATATTGATATTCCAAGCCAACTCAGGAAATTCTTCCACCTTATCCGGATGATGAAAAGCTGCCAGATAAATGATTTTGGTTGTGTTATCAACACGAGCGGCCAAATCTTTTAGAGCCACTGTGTCGCATACATCCAAAGACACCCACTCCACTCGCGGATTGGTAAATTCCGGACATTTTTGAGAATATGTCGCAATAATTTTTTCGTTGGTATTTTCCAACACGTTTTTAAGGCAATACCGCCCCAAAAAACCGCTCGCACCGATAATTAAATACATGATTATTTTACTCCCATTGCTTTCATTGTTTCGAACCAAACGCGGTGACCATCAATAACTTGATTGATGTAAGCACGATTTTTATATGGAAGTTTTTCATTCGGTAAATTATCAATTAAAACCTTTAATTTATCAAATAATTCTATTCCGCATTCCAAATACGTTGATTTTGTCAATTCGATAGAGCGCAACCATTTGCAGAAATCGGTTGTCATTTTAGTTCCCATTTCTTCAGCGTAAGCATCCACCCAATAATCGTGGTCGTTACGAATTTGTTTAACCAATGGTTGTCCATAAGAAATGTAATCACCCAAATGCCAAGCAATACGTTCAACTATATAAGATGACCAAATATCGTCAAAACGTCCAATATCCGGAATCAAGAAATAAGCAGGAACCATATCACGATGAATAGCCGTATTTTGTGAATTGAATGGAGAATATGTTCCCTTTTCCAAAGCATAATTATGGTCTTTATTGTAGGCAATAACATCAATCGGAGCGGCAAGTCTGGTAACTGCGTCCAAATCAGGGTCGCCAAGCCAAAATCCAGCATTGACAACTGTACGAATTTTTTTATTTTCGCGTTTTATATCCTTAACTTCATCAACACGATCAATCCAAGAATAACCGCGCGGATAAAACTTACGATTTTGGCGGTCAGTCAAATCTTCACAAATGTTATACCAACCTGTAGGTGAAGAAACTGTTTCCATTTCAACTGTTTTACCTAAATCTAAACACTTACCAACATAATCTTCACACGCAATATAGTTGTCGTCGTCAATTAAAACGATAATGTCTGAACCTTGCTCATAAGCCTTTAAAATGGCGACTTGGCGGCGTTGAATACAACCCCAAGGAATGTAACCACCTAATTTAGGATATTTTTTTAGGTAATTATTTTGGTCATCTACATCCATAAATAAAACCTGAATACCATATTTTTCTTGCAGTTTGGCACAGTATTCTTTTGCTTCTAGAGGAGTCTTTTTATCTCCGGTAATAACAAAGTCCACATCGTTTTGCCGATTGTGCTTAATCACGTCTTTGATGTAGTCTTCGATCAGATACGGAATGTGAATAGTCGTGGTTGTGATAGTTGTTTTCATCTGTTATTTTCCTTTCTTAAAAATAGATTTTGTTTTGCAATACAGCGAAAATGCTTTATAGATAAAATAAGGTAAGCGCGTGACACCTGATTTTTCCGAACGTTTTAATAACCTTTTCATCCATTTGCTGTCTAATATAAATTGATTTGGCGATTTTATTTTGCATTTGCTGCTATATATGATGCTGTTAACATAATTTATAAACAGATTATAATCAAAATTCTTCAATTTTTTTTCAACCATAAATCTTATCATCTTTTGCAAAAAAAGTTTAGGATATGCCTCATAGTCATCTCCGTTCCAATAAATATATTGCGCCTCATCTTCGTCTATATTTGGATAAAACTTTTTAAAAAACCACGTCATTCTTTTAGAAAGAATAGATACGCAAGTATAAACACGATATTTATCATCAAAACTGGCTGAAAAACCGCCAAGCGTGTAATGAGAAACAAACCGATCGACAAATATTCCTTTATAATCGTTTAGAATTAACTGTAATACAAGAAAGTAATCGCCGCCTATACCGTATTCTGTATTATATCCGCCAATTTCATCTAATACTTTCTTTTTTACAAACATCGTTTGATGAGAAAAGGGCATATCTTTCCAAAAATTTTCTATTTTAGGCAAAAACACTCCTTTTTGCTCTCCTGCTCTGTCAAAATTCATTTGCTTCGCATAGCAATAATCCGCATTATTATCTTCCAATGCTTCGACACACGCTTGTATAGCGTCTTTATCATAATAAGAATCATCAGAATTCATCCAAGCAACATACTTGCCTGAAGCTTTTTGATTTCCCTTATTATACGCATCATCTACCCCTTTATCAGGCTCAGAGTAAAATTTAATCCACCCTTTTTTTTCATATTCTTTAAGAATTTCTACAGTTCCATCTGTGGATGCACCATCAATTATAATATGCTCAATATTGGGATACGTTTGTTCATGGACACTCTGCAAACATTGTCTGAATAATTCTATTC
>JBNMLT010000133.1:0-3698 GCA_050874965.1 Alphaproteobacteria bacterium | reverse complement strand
CATTGTCACCATATTGTCTTCCGCCAATTTTGCGTCACCGCTTGGCCATTTTTCAGTAATAACCAAAGTGTCATTGCCCAAGCGCGCCCACATTTCTTCGGCCAAATGCGGAGTAAACGGACTTAACAACTTAATCAAAGTTTCATACATTTCCGCCGGAATTTCTACCATATCGGATAAATAATTCACATAAATCATCAAAGATGAAACCGCGGTATTAAACTTCATTGTATCGATTCGCTCGGTCACTTCCAAAATACATTTATGCATAGCCCGCAAATCATCGACAGATGGTTTTGCCTCTTTCGAAACTTTTTTAAACAAAGCATACACTTTGCTAACAAAACGATAAACCCCGTTCAAACTTTCTTCCGACCACATAGCCACTTGATCAAACGGTCCGATAAACATTTCATATAAACGAAACGTGTCTGCGCCATAAGTGGATACAATATCATCAGGATTAACAACATTTCCTCGAGACTTGGACATTTTTTCACCATTAGCCGCCAAAATCATGCCATGCGAAGTGCGTTTGTGATATGGCTCAGGCATTGGCACATAGCCGCAATCATACAAAAATTTGTGCCAAAAACGAGAATAAAGCAAGTGCAATGTTGTATGTTCCATGCCGCCATTGTACCAATCCACATTCATCCAATAATCCAAGGCTTCTTTAGAGGCAAATTCCTTGTCATTGTGCGGATCACAATAACGCAAGAAATACCATGATGACCCAGCCCAATTTGGCATGACATCGGTTTCACGTCTAGCCGGACCGCCGCAGCAAGGACAAGTTGTTTTCACCCACTCTGTGGCATTGGCCAGCGGAGAATCCCCATTGTCATTCGGGCGATAATCCGGAACATCAGGCAATTTCAACGGAAGTTGATCTTCCGGAATCGGCTGCCAGCCGCAATGTTCGCAATAAACCATTGGTATTGGCTCACCCCAATAACGTTGGCGAGAAAATACCCAATCCCGAAGTTTAAAGTTAACTTTAGCTTTACCAAAGCCTTTTTCTTCCGCATATTTAATTGCCGCCGCCATAGATTCTTTTTTATCCATGCCATCCAAAAATCCGGAATTGATATGTTTTCCGTCTTCTTCCCAAGCTTTTTCACTGATATCACCACCAGCCAAAACCTGAATAATCGGCAAATTAAACACTTTGGCAAAATCATAATCTCGCTGATCATGTGCCGGAACAGCCATAATGGCGCCGGTGCCATAACCTGTTAAAACATAGTCGGAAATAAACACTGGAATCAATTTTCCGGTATATGGATTTTTCGCTTTAATGCCTTTCAGTTCCACTCCGGTTTTAGTTGTGTCGGCTGTACGTTGCAATTCAGACTTTTTAGCGGCTTCATCCACATAATTTTGCACCTGTTCGGCATTTTCAAAACAGCTCATAAGCTCTTTAACAAATTCATGTTCAGGCGCCATAACTGTGTAAGTCACGCCAAACGCTGTGTCCGGCCGTGTGGTGTAAACAACCATCTTTTTGCCTAAAGAATTTCCTTGGTTATCCGTTAATTCAAAGCTCAATTCCGCCCCTTCGGAACGACCAATCCAGTTAATTTGAGTTGAACGCACACGGTCAATAAAATCAACTTCTTTCAAATCATCAATAAGACGATCGGCATATTTGGTGATAGCGACCATCCATTGTTCTTTATCACGGCGAACCACCGGCGAGCCGCAACGTTCGCAACAACCATTGACAACTTCTTCGTTAGCCAATCCCACCTTACAAGAAGGGCACCAATTAATGGCCATTTTCGATTTATAAGCCAAACCATGCTTCCACAGCTGAATAAACATCCATTGTGTCCATTTATAATATTCCGGATCACAAGTGGCAAAACTTCTGTCCCAATCAAAACTGAATCCAATGGATTTTAACTGACGGGTAAAGTTTTCTATATTTTGCTTGGTAGAAATTGCCGGATGGACACCGGTTTTAATCGCATAATTTTCAGCCGGAAGGCCAAAGGCGTCAAAACCCATTGGATATAAAACATTAAAACCTTGCATTCTTTTTTTGCGGGAAACCACATCCAAAGCCGTGTAAGAACGCGGGTGCCCCACATGCAATCCCGCGCCAGATGGATAAGGAAATTCAACCAAGGCATAAAACTTTGGTTTGGAATGGTCTATTTCCACCTTATAAGCTTTTTCATCATTCCAAATTTTTTGCCACTTAGCTTCTATAGAACGAAAGTTATACCTATCTTCCAGCTGCCATTCTTTTTGCCACTCGGCAAACGATTCTTTTCCATTATATCTGGCTTTTCCCGACATTGCTTATTATCTCCGTGCTAAAATATTTAAAATTTTGTTCAAATTACCACACTGTTTTATAAATTTCAAAGTTTTTTTATATTATACGCAACAGCCGCTTTACATATTAACCAAATGATAACGCTTAATTGTTAAGTTTTTTTCAGAGGATAATAAAATGAATGGACAAACTTTTTTACAAAAGGCTCTGGAAAAGTCATTTTTTAAGCCCATAATGACTGATTACAACAACATCGATTTTATCTTTTGCCGAGATTCAAGCGGGTGTTTCGTTATGGGAGATAAAAGTGATTGCCAATTTGCCCCCTGCCTTATTTCTCGCGCGGATATAAAAAATCTAATCAATGCCGCTTGGCATGACGTGCGCCATTCTTCAGAATTAAATAAAGAATATGAAATGTTCCGACATTATTTTGAAGAAAATATTATCATTCCCGAAAACTCCGCGACCATACAGTCTTTAAGACTTTGGCTAGATTTAACTTCCGTCAGTCGACAAGCTGCTCAAAAAAAGCGCGTGATAGCCACTTTAATGCCGCCAACATTTAAAGAAAATATTATCACAATGGAAAAAGAGTATCGCGCCGCTCTAAAAAAAATTCAATTATGCGAGCAAGAAAATTTGGATGCGGTTGAAATTGCGCAAATCACTGATTTTACAGACTCTTATAAAAAAATAATCAAAAAAATACATTGGCTTGACATTTGCTTCTTTGCCAACAAAATAAAAATACGACGTTATTTGCTTTCCGCTTTGCACATTATTGGCCAAACCGGAACAGTACCGCCTGAGTTTGAACTTTCACACACTTTTTTGGGAAATGCTACAAAATGGGGACAAAGATACGCCGATTCTTATCGCCGTGACATGTTTATCCTAATTGAAAAATTAAAAATATTTGCTCACAATCGCAGTTTGTTGGATTTAACCGAAATTTTTCTAACTTCTCCCACAAAATACAAAACCGCGTTTAAAGAATTTTACAACCATCGTCACGCACCAAATTTGGACGACATTCTCGCTATCAAAAGGGCCGCTCAAACCATGTTTAATGAATTTGCGAAATTATGCTATCTTGAAGGCGTCCGCAAAGCGTTTGAAATAAATTTTTTGGATGAATGCCCTGCTGCGCAAAACCCACAGCTTTCCTCTGTTTCACCAAATGAAGAAATTGGGAAAATCCGTAATATTGTTGAATCTTGTTACCAACTTGATTGCAAAAAAACATTAACCGGACGCGCTTATGACGAAGCCATGAAAAAGTATCAAACATCGCAAGAAAAAATTAATCAGATTCTTATAAATTATATCGGAATTCCTAATTCTAATCTTGAAAAAGACATCGCCTGATTTTTGCACAAAAAGCTAGACAAAATATAAAAATATTGTT
>JBNMLT010000132.1:0-3715 GCA_050874965.1 Alphaproteobacteria bacterium | reverse complement strand
ATATTACAGACGCCACAACACCGATAAAATCGGCGAACAAGGCACAAGGCAGAGCCGCGCCTGTTTTGGCAATTTTCACAGACCCAAAGTACAGTGCAATCACATAGAAAGTTGTTTCTGTAGAACCTTGAATAACCGAAGAAACAAAAGCCGGAAAACTATCTGCGCCATAATTTTGCATAGTTTCAATCATCAAGGCTCTGGCGCCGTTTCCAGAAAGTGGTTTCATAAGCGCTGTCGGTAGAGCCGCAATAAAATCCGTGTTTAGTCCCATGGTTGAAAACATTTTTTCAAAAATCCAAACGACTGCGTCTAAAACCCCTGAATAGCGCATGAGTGCAATGGCAACGAGCATGGCTACCAAATATGGAATAATTTGCACGGCAATCTGAAAACCTTCTTTCGCTCCGGATATAAACGTTTCATAAAGATTGATTTTTTTCCAAGCGCCAAAAATTAAAAAGAACGTTATAAAGCTCAAAATAAGCATGTTGCCAAATGTTTCGGAATAAGCCAAGCGATCAGCTGGATTGAGCTGATAAAATCCAAAACCAATTAAACAAACAATAGCCAAAATTCCAACCAAAAAAGCAAGCATTTTTCTATTGAAAATATTCAACTTTTGGGTAATGGCCACCGCTAGAAATCCCGCAATTGTAGAACTTAGTGTCGCCAAAAGAATTGGAATAAAAACCGCGCCGGCATTGGTGGATCCTTGTAAGTGTCGATACATTAAAATTGAAACAGGTAAAATGGTTAATGACGAGGCGTTTAACACAATAAACATAATTTGTGCTTTTGAGGCTGTGTCTTTTTGCGGATTGACTTCTTGAAGCTGCTCCATGGCTTTTAGTCCCATGGGGGTGGCAGCGTTGTCCAATCCCAACATGTTGGCGGCCATATTCATAACCATGGAGCCAATAGCCGGACTGTTTGCCGGTAAATCGGGCATAATTATTTTGAATAGAGGTCGCAATACTTTTGCAAAAATTTCGGTTAAGCCAGATTTTTCTGCAATTTTAAGAAATCCCAGCCATAAACACAGCATTCCGGTTAAATTCAAAGCCAATTGAAAAGCGTTAGTGGCGGCTGAAAACAATTGGTTTGTCAGTTCTGTCCAAATTTGCAAGTTTCCCAAAAAACAAGCTTGTATTAAGGCTGCTAAAAAGCTGATAATAAAAAATGATGTCCATAGTACGTTTAACATATTGCTTCCTTTTGTTGGTATTTATATTAAACAGCTTGTGCACAAATGCAATTTTTTTTGAAACAACGAAAATCTGCTGTGAATAAATTATTGACAAAAAAGTGATTTAAGCCTATAAATAAAAGAAGGAGAAATAAAATGAAAATAAAGGATAAAATAAGACAGCTGAAAACGATATTGGTTGGCTCGGCTTTAGCAACAGCAACATTGAGCAGCTGCGACAATGGTCAAAAAGCGGATGAAAATCATCAGCCTAAAGATATGCTGGCAATTGATAAAGTACAAGGAACAGACATGTATGGCAATACCTTGGTATTAAAGAAAAAGACAATTCCAATTTATAAAGATAAATATTTAACGGAACAGCGTGGAGAGCAGTTGGTTTGGGGATTGGATAGCAATCCGCAGGCAGATTCTGTGAGAACAAACAAAAAAACTCATGGCGAAGCTTACGTGACGCCAAATGGTGAAGTTCAGGGGTATGTTGAAGTTTATAATGATGGCGTTTTAAGAGATAATAACAGTTTAATACTGGTTAACAAACAAATCCAAGTTGTTGGGCAAGGTCAACAATATCAGCGTAATTTGGAAAGATATAAACAAGATATGGAAGACGCTAAAATTCAACAAAAGCGTTTGGAAATTGAAAAAAATAAAGCCAAAGAACGTGCTGAAATGCGTCGTAAAGCCATGGAGGCAGAAGAAAGAGCCGAAGAGCAACAAAAAGACACTGCAGAAGTTAAGCCCGACACTCTTAAAAATAATGAAGTTAGTGTCAAAGCTAAATATCATGCGACAGCGCATCCTAAAGACACTACAATTGCTGACACTTTGCATCATCTGAAAAATCAATCAGAACGTTGATTCTATTTGACAAAATTATAAAATTATCAAGAAAAAATATGTCAAAAATATATTACTATATCATAAAATACAATGTACACTGATGCAAATTGAATTTGGAGGCATAAATGGATTTTACGTTTTTGACTAAAGAGCAAATTTTTGACTATGATTTGGATATATTTAGGCTTGGCGGCTGTTGTCGAGCAGCGTTAGCAACAGATTTGACGGTTATATTGGGTGCTTATACAACCTACTATACAACAGACCTTATGAAGGATACTGGATCTTGTTGTAACTACTATACTCGATCCACGGAAAATGAACATAATTTGGGAGATAATGATTTAGTCCTTGTTACTCGAAATGGTTCAAAAGCATCATTTGAATTTGAGCGGATGTTTGGTAAGTTAGGTAGTAGACATATAGCGGCACGTCCGATTTTATCTTCCAAAGAAGCAACTAAAATTTATCCACGAAAAAAAGAAATACTTTATGGTAGAATCCCTGTCGTGAAGTATGGGGAATATCCTCAAATGCTTACTGACGAGCGTACAAGCGCAAAATTGGAAAAATTCTATAGATCTGCCTCTCTTTCACGTACAGGAAAAAAGTATACACTAGGATGTTCGTCATATAAAAAAACTTTTTATGAATATTTGATGGATGGTAAAAAATATATTCGCATCATTGGAGATGGTGCTGCTATTTCAAATGCTCATAGCAATGTTTTGTCTAACGGTAAAAATTTAGAAAACAAAGCATATTGGGTTCAAGTGCAACCCATCGAATGGTTACAGGATAAAAGCGGAGCGTTAATTGCCAAAAAATGTTTATTTTCCGGTATTCCAATGGAAGAAGACGGAGGATCATATAATGGTAATTTTGAACGTAGCTATATGAAGAAATATTTGGATAAATATTTTGCTCATAACATATTGCCATTCGAACGTTCTGCAAGTAGAAGCGCAATAAGAGATGAGGAAGAAACTGACTTTGTTTCTAGAAGTTTTGCTGATGTAAAATCCACAATAAAGGAAGATTTAAAGAAAGAAGAGGATGAAGAGGCTGTAATTTGGGGCTCAGGAGCGCCTAAAAAGGCTGATATTCGTGATTATGATGAACCTGATGATGAAGATTATGATGAACCGGAAAGAAAAGAACCTTTTAAAAAGAAAGAGCCGTCAATGAGACAGAAAAAATATGAAATAGAAGTTTTGGAAGAACCAATGTCAGTTAAAGACCAGATAAATTTTTATATTCAAAACGGCATGAGTTTTATGTTGCATGATCCTTCCGGTGTTGGTAAATCTCAACGTGTGAAAGAAATTGACCCGAATTTAACCTCAATCATGCTATGCAACGGAATTTTGCCTGAAGATGTGATTGGCAAGACAATCTATCCAAACGGTGGCGCCGAAGGAACAAGCGGAGGCGTTTGGGTGGCGCCTAAATGGTATGATGATTTATGCAAAAAATGCAAAAACGAGCCCAACAAACAACATGTTCTGTTTATTGATGAGGTAACCAACGCTCGGGAAACAACACAAAGTTTAATCTATCACGTGGCGTTGGAAAAATCCATTGCCCAAGGTGTCGGCCAACTGCCTGACAACTCGGTTGTCGTGTTGGCTGGCAATAGCAAAGAAGAGTCGGGAGCCGCCT
>JBNMLT010000131.1:0-3746 GCA_050874965.1 Alphaproteobacteria bacterium | reverse complement strand
TTGCTGAATGTGCCAAAAGAGGCAAAGTATGTGTTGCTTTATGACTTGGGTGGTGGTTCAACGGAAATTATTTTGGCGGAAAATGGCGAGAGTCCAAAAGAAATTTACACCATATCAGTGCCATGGGGGGCGCGCACGGCGGCCGAAGCCTTTGATCTTGTGGAATATGATGCGGATAAAGCCCAAAAGCTTGAAATAGAAGTTAAACAATATGTTGAAGATTTTTTACAAAATTCCGAATTTTTAATGTATTTGCCGCAATGTTTTTGCGTGGCGACCTCAAGCACGCCTCTGCGCCTTTTGAGTATGGTTTATAAAACCGGAAGTTATGACAAAGATTTAGCAGACGGCATGATGTCCGCAACAGCTCAGATTGACATTCAAATAGAAAGTATTTTTAAGATGAGCTTGGAACAATTGTCAAATAGTCCGTATATTGGTGAAAATCGTGCGCCGATTTTTGTGGCGGCATGCGTCATTTTTCAAACAATTTACAAAACGTTGCAGATTAAGACATTGACAGCGTCACTAAAAGGCGCTCAGGATGCAATTATAGAGGAGTTGATGCAATAATGGCAAAATTAACCGCCTCGGCCAAAATAATTCGTGGTCGCAATCATTTGACCGTTAAAGTTAAAACTGCAAAATACAACAAGCCATCGTCAAATCGTTGGCTTCAGCGGCAACTCAATGACCCGTATGTTGCGGAATCCAAGCGTTTGGGATATCGTTCCCGCGCGGCGTTTAAACTTATTCAATTGGATGAAAAATATCATTTTTTAGGCAAAGGGAAAACCATTGTCGATTTGGGATGCGCTCCTGGGGGCTGGACACAGGTTGCCGCGCAAAAAAATAAAGGCTGCGGGCAAATTGTGGGTATGGACTTATTACCAGCCGAACCGATCGAGGGGGCGATTTTGTTGCAGCAAGATTTTACCGAGCCAAGCGCGGCGAACAAACTGAAAGAATTATTGCACGGCGCGGCGGATGTTGTGATGAGTGATATGGCGGCAAACACAACCGGTCATCAGCAAACAGACCATTTGCGCACAATTGCTTTGGTGGAATTGGCTTATGAGTTTGCCAAAGAAGTTCTTGCCGAAGGGGGAATTTTTATAGCCAAAGTGTTTCAAGGAGGCACGGAAGGTGAACTGTTAACCGATATGAAAAAGAATTTTGCCAAGGTGACACATTTTAAACCGGACGCCAGCCGGCAGGATTCTGTGGAGATGTATGTGGTGGCGCAAGGATTTAAGAAAATCGCCTAATTTTTTGTTTTCATTTTTTAAGCCTACAGAAAAAATGCGAATTTTTTTGTGGGCTTAAATTATTTTTCTTTACTTTTATATAAGGGTTAAGTAAACTTCTTTTCGGATAGATAGAGATGTTTATCTGAGGTGTCGAAACCTCTTCAACAGATGTCCAAGTGCGGGACAATAAATTTTGCACCTTCTAGCAGAGAGCTGGAAGGTAGCGGAATAGGCTATTTTTTAGCAAAATATGCTACACTATTTTCTGTTGAGTAGTTTCGAACTTCCAGCTGCCTTGTCGGCGGCTTTTTCGTTATTATATGATAGAGAAGGAAAGGAAGTTGCTATGAAGAAAATTTTATCGGAAAAAGGCCGTAGTATGATTGAAATGTTGGGTGTGTTGGCCATTATCGGTGTTTTGTCTGTCGGCGGCATAGCCGGCTATTCCAAAGCCATGGAACAATTTAGAATAAATAAAGCTATTGACGCTATTGCCACGATAATAGCGAATATTCGGACACTTTACGCCAGTCAAGGAAATTATGAAGGAGTAGAATGGCTTCAATCCTCTATAATAATGCCAGATAATATCAAAAAAGGAAGTTATGATTATAATATAATGGGAAATAGTCTTGATGGTTATGTGGAGCATTTAATAGTATCTGCAAAAATAAAAAATGATTATGACGCTTTTGGTTTAGTAATAAATGGTTTGTCTACAAAAGAATGTGTTACTTTGGCCACAAAAGATTGGGGAAGTTCTTCTTCCGGTATTCAAGCCATAGCTGTTGGAAATGGGTATTTAACGTTAGCTCATAGTGGAGATAGTCGTTATGTGGATGATATTTTTGCGAAACTCACCAGTGAAGCTGGAACATTAAGTGGTGGATACAAGGAGATGTCAACTATGTATTACGCTAAGCCTTCTAAACTGCCAATATCTCCTGCAACAGCTTCACAGCAATGTAATTGCGCTGGCAATGAATGGCCTTATTATGGGAATAATTGTTATTTCTTAATGTTGTTGAACTAAATGTCTCGGATCGTAAAATATATAATCATTCTTGTAATCGGCGGTATTCTAGCGGTGGATGTTGCCGCTTATAATTTTATTAATCAAAACGGGGACAAGGTATTTCAGCGATATTTGCAGCATCTTAAAAGCTATGTTGTAAAAATGGTCGATTTTCAATTTAATGCGCCAGAATTTATACCACCAATTCGCTTTGAAACGTTGGAGCAGCAAAAGATTCCAAAGATTATTCATTATGTGTGGTTCGGCTCCAAGGCGTTGCCGCAAGCCGTGCAAGATACTCTTGAAACATGGCGAAAATATGCGCCGGATTACGAAATTAAGCGTTGGGACGAGCGTAACTGCGATGTGACGGAAAATGAATTTATTCGCTATGCTTATGAAAATAAAATGTATAATTACGCTTCGGATTGGTGTCGTTTTAAGGCTTTGGAACAAGAGGGCGGCCTTTATCTGGATACGGATCATATCTTAACAAAATCGTTGAAACTTCCGGATTCAGAATTGGTGGTTGTGCGGGAAAATGTTTTTGGTATTTCAGCGTCTTTTATTGGCGTTATTCCACATCATCCCATGATACAAGAACTGTTGCGCCCCGAAAATTGGCATAGCTCCGACACGATTGGTTTTGGCAGTTCTCCAGCCAAATTGACCGGAGCTGTTCAAGCTTATTTTGACTGGAAGAAACTATCTTTAAGCGGATTTTATTCACCGAAAATAACAATATATCCGGCAAATTTTTATATGTTTGATTATGGCGGCGGTGAAAATCGGGCAACGCATTTTTATGGTTCCGGTGGCACGACGTATTCAACCGATTCACCATGGTATAAATTTTATTATGATGATAATTTGGCGCAAATTTTTTATCCTGTGGGAGACTTTGTTATTTTACCTCAAGAAAATGGTGAGGCCTATGACTATAAAACAAAACGAAAATTTTATTTGCAAACAACGGAAGATAATGTTGTTTGGCTGCAAGATAAAAATCATAAATCTTTAGGATATTATTATTGTTCTTTAGGTTTTTGTTCCAAAATATTTAGTTGGCGATAAAACAAAAGCTTCCTTGTTTTTTTAGAACAAGGAAGCTTTTGTTTACAACAGGCCGTCTGATTTAAGCAGACCACGAATAAATTCATAGCCTTTCATGGTCCAATAAGTGTGGGCGCGTGAAAGTTCTTTACCGTCCGAACACGTGTGATAGTTGTAAAACTGTTCACCAGTGTAACCTTGGTTGGCATACTTTTGATAAAGCATCCAAATGCCGCTTTTGAAAAACTGAATTTTCTTTTTTTCCAAATATTTGTTTAGCTTTACCGCAGACCAGCCAAAACTTTTGGCGATAACACCAGTGCTAAACAAACTCTCGGAATGCATCAGATTGTCATAAGCGGCTGCTTTGATTTGAAGCTGAGTATTGGTTTTCTTCAAATCAGTCACTTCTGTTTGCAAACCATTGT